>JAGYIK010000033.1 GCA_018402605.1 Litorivicinus sp.
CCTGCCTCAATCTCTGGATTTGGGTTTCTGCCAGGCTGCGTCGATCGACCTCAGCTTGGAATTGTTGGCGTAACTCGTACGCATTTTTTTGGTCCGACTCGAGCTGCGTGATGAAGGCATCATTCTTCTCAATGGTATCTTCAAGAACTGCCCTGACCGACACCAGGCTCTGATAATTCACAGAGAAACCAACGCTCGCGACCACGGTCCAGACCGACAACACAAACGCGAGCGTCACAAGACCGAGTTGATGCCAAGACTTTAAAACCACATAAGTGGTATCCGAGCCCGAGCGAATAATGAGCGAGCGCTCAGGGAAGCGGCGGATCAGTGTTTCAAGTAGGTTGGATTGCATGCAGCTTCCAATTCTTACGTTTGACGGTACTCTGCGAATACCCTGATTTCATCTCAAAATACCCGCCTCGTGGCGACATTGTTGGCCAGAATTCCACTTCATTCAACCATCGATTGGGTTAAGGCAGCAGATCCCTTACGCCAGGGCTCATTCTGTGGCGTGACGCGCGGCCAACAAAATTAAAATTCTGAAACCCGAGCGAGGCATCCGTCTGCATCAGTCGGTCTCGGCCAACACCAGTCCACGCATAATAGCGTCGCTGCGACCCGAACGTGATCGATCGCACGAGTTGCTCATTGGCGAGGTCGAGAACGACATGCGAATACATCAAACCGGTTCGATTTGAGCGCTCTAAAAACCGCACAGCAATCAGCTCACACCCCTGCCCTGCTAAATCTTGAAGAACGAACACTTGCTGTGCTCGCGTCAATCCCTGTGAGGCCCCCAAATGGCGCTCACAAATCGCTGCAATCACACTGTGACTGAACAAAAGGGTGCTCCAAAGCACGGCCTTCGATATCAGGCATCCAAAGATCTGAAAATTCATGGTAAATCTATCGGCCAATTGGTCGATTACTTAACCTGAATAATTTATCGAGGTCTGCATGAAACACGGAATTGCTGGAGTTTTTCTCGGGCTATGTTTACTGATGAGCGCAAAAAGCTGGGCGTACTCTGGCGAACTTTGGTTGTCACAAGCAAATACAAAATTTGGCGAACCTGGAAGTATGCTGGCACACGGATTCATGGCCGGGGTTGTTCACAGTTGGAACAATCGGCGAGAAGACCGCTTTCCGAAGCTCTGCTTTAATGCACCTCCGGAAGCGCTACAAATCCGCAATCTCATGACGATCGTGAAGGATTATATTTCTGCCGAAAATCCAGACTTGGAGGCTCCGGCACAGGGGATCATTCGCGTCGCTATGATGGCACGCTTCCCCTGTCGCTAAAGTTGCTTATCCGAGAGGATGACCTCACGGCGATGTTCCTGATACGCGCGCAGAACCGATACTGAGACCTTCGCACACTGCACCGTGTCGCTCGGCATCTGCAATGTCAAATCACGACGATCCAGAACACCAAAGTCGAGACCAAATCGATCTCTAAAACGATATTGATTCACGGTGGTCTCGCTCACCACCGCGACCGGGTAGGTCATCGCCTCTGCGGCATCAAATCGCCAAAGGGTCAATTCCATATCTGGATAACCCACCTGCATCACATACTGATGTATCTCAGGACCCAACAATTCTGATGGCGGAGCGCCAGGTGCGCACTCGAGCGCATTGAAGTCATCCCGCGAGTCCTCAGCTAAAACATGCTCCCAGAGCGCACCCCGATCATTGAGAAATAGAACAAACCGAAACACATCATTGGGCGTCAGTCGATCGGCATCGCCAACCGTCGCCGCAAACATGAAGAGGCGCTCTTGCGTGTCAACACCGAGAAATCCGGAATCACGCAGTCCCTTTGGGATCGCATCCCCTTCGCCACCTGCACGAATCACATCCAGTGCGCGGTTCAACTGACGGAGAAAGACATCCGGCTTTTCTAATGCGACCTGAGTCAAATATTGCGCTTCTGTCGGCGTTTCGATTGCCGATAACTGCATCAGCGCAGATTCGCGCTCAGTCGCCGGTAGGAAGGTGACGTTTTCCCGATAATAACTGGCACCAAAGGCAAACATGGACCAAAGATAGCAACAGGATAAGAGGACGATACGATTCATACGCGAACCATACCGAACCCAACAGAAAATCGCATCCAATTGATTAATCTGACAGTTCAGATAGCCGTTCCGCCACACCCGGGTTCAAGGTGAAGGTTCGCGGCACAATATGCGCATGAAGCATATCTAGAACAGCACTGAGGGCAGCCACTCGACCGCGTTTTTTATCGTTGCTGTCAATCCGTTGCCACGGAATTACATCGCAAGCTTGCGTCATTCGCTGGACGGCGCCTGCATAGCCATCCCAGTGTTGCAGGCTATCCAGGTCAGCAACTGTCAACTTCCAATGCTTATCGGGTCGATCCGCGCGACGTTTTAAGCGCGCTTTTTGAGTTTCCTGACTGATATCAAGGAACAGTTTCACCACATGAAACCCGTTGGCCACAAGCATCTGCTCAAACTGATTGATTTCCTCAACACTCGATTGATACACCGCTTCACCTAAATCGTGTTCGACAAATTCAACCAGCAATCGACCGTACCACGAGCGATCAAAGATCGCGATTTCTCCAGGCAAGGGAAGGCGTTGCCAAAAGCGCCACAGAAATGGGTGCGCGAGTTCTTCGGCGTTGGGCGGGCCAATGGGATACACGCGAAAGCCCCGCGGATCCCACGCGTAAGACAGTTCACGAATCACACCCCCTTTGCCGGAAGCATCGAAACCCTCGAGAACCACAATACACTTGAGACCTTGCCTGAATACGGCAATTTGCGCGATCCGAAGTGCATCATGAAGGGAATTGAGCTGTGTCTCGTAATCCACATCATTCATCATTGGGACCTCAAATTAGTGCGTGGGGAATACCACCAGATGCTCAACGTCCAGTGTCACACCAATCGCCTCTCCGATCGAATGATTGTGATGGGATGGCGCAAAGCAACCGAGGACGACGCCATTATCCAATCGCACTTCATACAGGTGATGCGCACCACGAAAGTGCTTACCAACGAGCGTAGCGTGATAGTCCGAGGCATCATCGTGAATCAAATCGTCTGGTCGTAAAAAGAGTTTCACTGGCGTCCCGGTCGGGAACTCAAGATCCGCGTCGTTGGTCAAAATGCCAAGCGGACTATCAACCGAGCGGGGACCCGCGATCACCGCATCGACCATTTCACCGGGCCCTACGAAGTGGGCAACAAACGGGCTACTGGGTTCGTGATACAGGTTATACGGCGTATCAAACTGACAAATATGACCATCGTGAATCACAGCAATGCGGTCGGCGAAATCGAACGCCTCACGTTGATCATGCGTCACCATCAACGAACAGATTCCGTCACTTTTCAGAATCGTGCGGATCTCGCTCGCCAAACGTCCACGTAACTCAGTATCAAGCCCAGAAAACGGCTCATCAAGAAGCAATAAATTGGGTTTCGGGGCCATCGCCCGGGCCAAAGCAACACGCTGCTGTTGTCCGCCGGACAGCTCGTGTGGATAACGCGCTTCAAGACCAGGCAAGCCAATCAACTGAAGCAACTCCGCAACCCGCTCACGACGACTCACGTCTGTCCAGTCCGTCAGCCCAAATTCGATGTTCTCTGCAACCGTCAAGTGTGGGAACAGTGCAATATCCTGAAACACCATCCCTACACCACGGGTCTCCGGAGGCATCGCCTGGCTGGTGGAGGCGAGCAATCGGTTATCCAACCAGATTTCACCCGAGTTCAAGGCTTGGAATCCGGCGATCGCTCGCAACAACGTCGACTTACCACAGCCACTGGGTCCGAGGATGCAACCGAGCTCCTGGGGCTTTAGGGCCATCGACAGATTTTCAATGACTGCGGTCTTATCGTACGTCAGTGAGACATCACGAATCATCAGTGCTGCAATATCCAGAAACTACTCCTTACTGACCGAGCGGTTCAGCCAAATTACAGGCAATAAGCCAACAAGAACAATTAACAGCGAGGGTGCGGCCGCATCAATGAGCCGCTCCTCACCTGCCAACTCATAGGTTTTGACCGCTAAGGTATCGAAATTAAACGGTCGAAGCATGATAGTTGCCGGCAGTTCCTTCAAAATATCCACAAAACAAACCAATATCGCGGTTAACACAGATCCCCGCATAAGTGGCACATGAATGCTTTTCAATACGCCCGTCTGCGAGAGCCCTAGGAGCCGCCCACTTTGATCAAGGCTCGGCCGAATACGCGACAGGCCACTGAAAATATTGCCGTTCGCCACGGCTAAAAATCGAACCAAATAAGCAAACACAAGCGCAAACACAGTCCCCGATAAATACAAGCTAGGTGGGACACCAAAGGGCTCAAGCCGTGCCGAGATCCAGTGATCAACCGTCGAAAACGGGATCAATACGCCAATGGCGACGACAACCCCGGGTAGGGCGTAACCGAGCCCAACCAGAATCGTCAATTGTGTCAACCATTGAGAGGGATACAGCCGGTTTGCATACGCCACCATCAAAGCGACCAAGACGATGATGATGGATGACCCACCTGCGAGCATAAAACTGTTCAACGTGAGCACCCAAAGCGACTGTAACTCCGCAAAGAATGCGGTCCAGTAAATCAACAATGCTGTTGGTATGAGAAATCCAAAACACACGGGCAGAATACAGAGCACTTGAACCAGCCGAGCACGAGATCCGGTGAGATGTATGCTGGCTTGGTTGAGCTTCCGGAGGCGATCTGAGTAATAGCGCACGCGGTGCCGAGAGAGCCGCTCAAAGACGACAAGAACGATCACAAAACCGAGCAAAACAGAACTCAGTTGTGCCGCGCCCACCGCGTCGCCGAACCCGTAGTAGGTGCGCACAATGCCTGTGGTAAACGTCTGAACCCCAAAAAATTGCACGGTTCCAAAGTCAGCCAGCGTTTCCATCAAAGCCAGCAATGTACCGGCTGCAATCGCTGGGCGTGCCATTGGGATCACGACTCTGCGGAACACAGACCATCGGCTCTGGCCCAGAGTGAAACCAGCCTCCATCAAATTCGCCGACTGATCCAAAAACGCTGCACGCGCCATGAGGTAAACATAGGGATACAACACCAACGACAACATCAGTGCTGCACCGGGGAGTGATTTTAAGTTGAGAATCGGCTCCATCAACCACTGCGGCGATCCGACTGCGCGCATCCAGGTCAGCACGGGGCCTGCGTAATCAAGGACACCGGTATAGGTGTAGGCCAAGATATAAGCGGGATAAGCCAGTGGTAACAACAGGAGCCACGAGAAGACATCGCGCCCCGGGAACCGATAAAAAGAAATCATCCAAGCCGCGGGAACACCAATCGCCACAACCCCCAGGGCAACCAGCGCCGACAATAACAGAGAGTTCCAGGCGTAACGGGCGAGTAAGGTGTCCGCAAGGTGAGACCATGCATCGGACTCCCCTACAAACAGAAAACTGATGACCACGCAAATAGGCAACGCCACGCAAAGCGCGGCGATGACGGTTGAAATAAGAAAGCCGTTTGGCTGCGGGAGACGCAAACGGCTTTCAGTTGCAGGCTTCGTAATTATTGCCAATCGGCTCGATCCATGACCTTAACTGCTCGGGTGTTATTGGTGCCCAGAACACCGAGATTCAATTCATCGGCCTTATATGTACCGAGTGATTCGATCGTCTGAGACAACCTGGCCGAGTCCACCACAGGGTACTCGTGATTGATCTCTGCATAATATGCTTGAGCTTCATCAGACACCATGAATTCGAGTAATTGAATCGCTTCTTTTGGATTCTTTGCATGCTTCACATAACCTGCACCTGAGATATTCACGTGCACGCCACGATCGTCTTGATTTGGCCAGAATACCCTTAAGGCCTCAGTCACCGCCCGATCCTCCGGCTTCTTGGACTCCAAAAGGCGGCCGTAGTAATAGGTGTTGGCAATGGCAACATCACATTGGCCGGCCGCGACCGCACGGAGTTGATCTGTATCGCCACCGGTCGGTTTTCTCGCGAAGTTCGCGACCATGCCACGCGCCCAATTCTCAGTTGCCCCTTCACCATTGGCCTCGATCATCGAGGCAACCATGGATTGGTTATAAATATTGCTACTGGACCGGATACAGATCCGACCTTTCCACTGCGCATCAGTTAAGGCTTCGTAGGTGGATAAGTTCGAGGGGTCAACACGATCTTTGGCATAAAAAATTGGCCGCGCCCGCAGTGTGAGCCCAACCCATTCCTTTCCTGGATCAATCAGTTTCTCTGGGACCCTCGACTCAATGAGGGCGCTTTCGATGGGCTGTAACACACCCGCTTCCTTGGCTCGGTGCAAGTTGCCAGCATCCACCGTAATAAGTAGATCAGCTGGGGTTGCCGCCCCCTCTGCTTTAATTCGAGTCAATAACTCTTCGGCCTTACCCGTAATCAGATTGACCTTAACACCAGTGGTCTCTTCAAATTGCTCAAGTAAAGGCGCAATGAGCGCATCTTGGCGTGCTGAGTACACATTGACTTCAGCTGCCAGCGAGGGCATGGCTATCGCGCCAACAAGACCGGCGGCGATCAATTGAGTCAAACGCATTTCTCTCTCCTTCATCATGTGTAAGGAAAGTATAATTCATGCGAATTTAAATGCAACACATTCGCATTTGAATTTAGATTATTTTTATTCGACGGAACTCCAGCCAATGCCAACCAGAATATTTTCTCTGAAGAGCAGCGCTCGTAGATCCTCCACTCCGTTCTGCTGACCACGGAAATACAGCACATCGTAGACTTCACCGCCCTTCACGTAATGCTCAGCCAATGATTTTCCATCATCGACCTGCACCGCAGGACCCAACAGCTTCAGGACTTCATCCATAGATTGACCGACATCAACCTTTGAAAAATCGAGATTGGACGAATTAATCATCGAAGATTGCGCGTCACCGACCGACTCTGAAACACCGCCCCACTGATCGACATTCCATGACTCCGGAAGCATTGAGCACGAGGCGAGAATCAAAGAAGCGCCAAAAATCATTATAAATCGCATCATGTATCACTCATGTTGTTGTAAACCGTATTGAACCTTATCTCAGCCCAGATGTCTCGATCGGGTCTCAAATCATCTGACCATCGATCCAGACCGACTCTGGCCCAGAATCACCCCATACCACCAGATCGGCCGCACTGGCCCAATCCAGCCGACCAAAGTACTCAGCCAGCCACTCAGCAGGGCGCGTTGCCACCATGGCAACAATCTCTGACCATGAGAGACCAAATCGACGTAAGGTTTCGATGGTCGTGGTCGCGGTCGAGGCGCTGCCCGCCAGGGTGCCATCGGCTAACCTGACCGCGCCATTGGCTTTATGGACCCGATGCGACCCCAAGGCATACTCCCCATCTGGCATCCCTGCAGCCGCAGTCGCATCGGTGACACCATAGAGCTTGGCAACTTGCCGACGTGCGAGTTGAAACGCGGGCTCTTCCACATGCAACCCATCACAAATGATTTCTGAAAATTCAGCATGGTTTAGGGCCGCCAATGCAACACCCGGCTGCCGATGGGATACGCCACTCATTGCATTATAAATGTGAGTAATACCGTGCCCGGACGCAAGGAGTGACTCTGCGCGGTGATAGGGGCATCCAGAGTGTCCGATTTGTAAACGCACATTGAATTCTTGAGCAAGCGCTGGAATCAAGCCATCTGGATCCTGTTCAGGTGCGTAGGTCATTACCCGCACGACCCCGGATGAGAACCAGGATGCCAATTCGGCCGCATCAACCGGTCGGGTCCGCTCCGGCTGTGCGCCTAATTTTTGCGGGCTCAGATATGGACCCTCTAGATGTACGCCATGGCATCGTGCTTCGCCGGGTTGCCGATCTGCCATCACGCGCGCAGCAGCCTGCAAGACGCAATCAATTGCATCACGCTCGGCAGTCACTGTGGTTGCCAGAAATCCAGTCATGCCGAAACGTGCATGGGTCTTGGCCAACTGCCGAATCCCAGCTTCGCCATCCATAACATCGCCACCGCCACCGCCGTGATTATGCCAATCCAAAACCCCTGGCAGGATCCATTGATCTGGTGCGCTTGCGAGAGGCTCAATGGCCACAATCCGGTCTGTAAACTGCAGGCGCGCGGCTAGGATCCCTGCGCCGGTGACAACCTGCCCTTCAAGTGTATTCATCAGTCGACCACCTCTGTAGATCGAGCGTCACCCGACCCGATGCATCTAACCACAACCCATCGAGAGCATCACCTTTGGCATCCACAATCGGCAGACCAAATTCGCGCAAGCGATCGACATAACAGCCCGTCAAACCGCCGACGAGCGCAATCGGCAACTGCGATGGAACAGCACTCAGGAGATCAACGAGCGCACTGACACCTTCATCGATCACACGCTTCGGAAGCGGTGCACCCGCATCGGCCAAGGTAAATACCACCGGAGCCAGTGCTGCAAAGTCTGCTGGTTTTGCTTGCTGTCCAAAGGCCACCCACTCGGGGAGTGTTGCACCCATGCCAAGCGCCATCGCGACATGCTCCGAGGCATCATCCAAAAGACCGCGGTCTGCTTCCTGTGCGAGCAACTGGACCACCCGTCGGCCGACCCACGCACCACCACCCTCATCACCTAAGACGAAACCAAGCCCACCTCTGCGATGAATCACACCATCGTGCGTCTGCCAAGACAAGGCCACACCAGTCCCCACCGTGAGACACGCGCCTGGAGCACCCAAAAACGCGCCGCAAAGCCCCGAATCCCGGTCAGAAATCAGTGTCGTCGGCCACCGCGCTTGCGCCAGAAACGCCTCACGAGCGCCTGTGCTCTCGACTCCGGCGAGACCAGCAAAAATGTGCGTCGACTGAGGAACCCCAGGTGTCTCGAGTCCAGCGCGGATTGACGCCCAAACAATCTCCGCTCCGAGGGTCAGATTACCCGGACCAGACCGACTCTCAGACAGGATATCGCCGGTCGCTGCATCGATGACACGAATACGGGTCTTGGACCCACCGCCATCAACCAGCGCCCAGATGGTCACGCGCGCTCGATCCCCGGCACACTATCGGGAAGGGTCCGCGTCACCACCTTGGGCGGCGCAATCCCATTAAAGTGTGTGGCACTCGCTAAGGTATAGGCGCCCATTTCATGCATCACCACCACGTCATTCATATTCAAAACCGGAAATTGTGGAAACCGACCCAACTCATCAATCGAGTCACAAGTCGGTCCAGCAAAGACGCAGGGCGCTATTTCTTCCGCTGACGTGTACACAGTCATTCGGTATTGCATCCCATCGAACAACCGACCGGATTGCGCCCCATAGACACCGTCATCTAAATAGAACCACCAGGCATCACCCCGTCGAGCACGCCCAACCACCTTGCAGACGAGAGCCATCGCCGGTGCTGAGATCACACGCCCAGGCTCCGCCATGATCTGCATGCCATCGGGCACCGTCTGCAGCACCTCACGAATCGGCGCACAGAATGCCATCAGATCAATGGGGTCATTGAGATAGTGCGCGGGGAAACCGCCACCAATATCAATCCGCTGAATCGGTGGGAGTTCCTCAGCGAGGATCGCCTCACACAGCTTCAAACAATGCGCCAACGCCTCCGCATGCGTGTAGGCACTCGCGGCCTGCGACCCAACATGAAAGCACAATCCATCGACTCGAATACCCGAATCGTTGGCCACATCCAAAATACTCAAAGCGTCCTTTGGCATGGCACCGAACTTCTTACTCAGATCGATCGGTGCATCCGGTGCGATAAAGGACAAACGCAACATCACTCGAATGGCATGTCGATAAGGGATTAACTTCCAAAGCTCGTCTACATTATCGACAACAAAGGTCGTTACACCGCTCGCGACAGCTCGCTCAATTTCAGCATCGGTTTTAATGGGATGGGTGTGAATCATGCGGCTCGCACCGACACCCACCGATTCGAGCATACGGATCTCTGCCGCACTGGCCACATCAAATTGCGCACCCTCGGCTGCCAATGTCGATAACAGTTCAGGATAGGGGTTTGATTTCACGGCATAGAAGAGATCAACGCCCGGCAATGCCTGAGACAGGCCAGCCCACTGTGCACGGCACACCTGTGGGTCAAACACCATGGCAGGCGTGGTGTCGACAAGCGACAACCACTCACTCGCGGCTTCGCGTGGCTCGAGATGAATCAATCGCGGATCCTCAGAATGTCTTTAAGGACGCGCGATATTAGAGAAATTTTCAGATTTTTCAACCGCTTCAGGCGATATCGGCCAAATGCCCGCTGTCCTCGAGCCACCGCTTTCTGTCCGGAGCACGCTTCTTACCCAATAAACGGTCCATGACCTCATCCGTCGTCATATCACCCTCTTGGTCGTCAAGCACCAACTGGACCAGGCGCCGTGTATCTGGATCCATGGTCGTGACACGCAGTTGCGCAGGGTTCATCTCACCCAGACCCTTAAAACGCGTCACGGAGATCTTGCCTGTGCGCTTTTCCGCACTCAGTCGATCCAAAACACCCTGCTTTTCCGCGTCATCGAGCGCATAGAACACCTCTTTGCCCACATCCACACGGTACAACGGCGGCATTGCGACGAACACGTGACCGCCGTCCACAACAGGACGGAAATGCTTCACAAAGAGCGCGCACAATAAGGTCGCAATGTGCAATCCATCACTGTCCGCATCGGCGAGGATGCAGACTTTGCCATACCGCAATCCAGTGAGATCATCTGAGCCCGGATCAACACCGATCGCGACAGCAATATCGTGGACCTCCTGACTGGCCAAAATCTCGCCTGAATCAACTTCCCACGTATTGAGGATTTTCCCTCGAAGCGGCATCACCGCCTGAAACTCTCGATCGCGCGCCTGTTTCGCCGACCCGCCCGCTGAGTCGCCCTCAACAAGGAACAATTCGCCAGCCATTTGATCGCTGCCTGCGCAATCGGCCAGCTTCCCGGGCAAGGCTGGGCCCTGCGTGATTTTTTTTCGCGCCACCTGCTTTCGTGATTTCAGTCGCCGTTGCGCTGCTGAAATCGCCAATTCAGCCAGCGCATCGCCAACTTGCGTATTGGAGTTGAGATAGAGACTAAAGGCATCACGGACAACGCCACCGACAAAGACCGCACATTCGCGCGAACTGAGTCGCTCTTTGGTCTGACCTGAAAACTGCGGGTCTTCAAGCTTCACACTCAACACATAGGCACACCGCTCCCACAGGTCATCCGGCGAGAGCTTCAGGCCCCGCGGCAACAAGTTTCGGAACTCACAATACTCACGCAGTGCGTCCATCAGACCGGTGCGCAGTCCGTTAACATGGGTGCCACCTTGCGCGGTCGGGATCAGGTTCACATAGGACTCAGTCACCAAGTCGCCACCCTCAGGAAGCCATGTCAGCGCCCATTCGACCGCCTCATGCGTCGCCGCAAACTGCCCGACATAGGGCGACTCGGGAATCGCTTCTGCATCACCAATTTCGGAAGAAAGATAATCAGTGAGGCCTTGCTGATAACACCACGTGTCTTCCTCGCCACTTTTTTCGTCGCGCAGACGGATGGTTAGACCGGAGCACAACACGGCTTTCGCGCGAAGGAGGTGCTTTAGCCGCGATATCGAGATATTCGGTGAGTCAAAGTAGCTGGGATCGGGCTTAAAGCGCACCGTGGTTCCCGTCTCTTTCTTCAGGCAGGTCCCGATTTCAGAGAGCTCGCGCACTTTCTCGCCGCTGGCAAAACCAATGTCATAACGCGTTCCTTGGCGGCGGACCTCA
>JAGYIK010000034.1 GCA_018402605.1 Litorivicinus sp.
GGTGTAGACCTCAGCGGTAATGTTGCCCTGGTAAAACCGCTTGAACCCTGCCAGTGCGTCCTGGCCGGCCGGATAATTTGGCGCCAGTAGATACACATTTTTGTAGCCTTGCGCTTGCACGTATTGCCCCATGGCTTCATGCAAGTTGTCGTTGACCCAAGCGACATTGAAATAATTTGGGTGACAGCGTTTACCGGCGAGAAGTGAGGGCCCGGCATTGGGGCTGACATAAATGGTCCCGTCTGCAGTCACACTCGGAATCACAGCCATTGCAAGATTGGACCAGACGATTCCGGTCATGATGTCGACTTGATCTTGTTGCACCATGCGCGTGGCGATTTGCTTTGCGTTATCCACTTTACGGGCATCATCGACCACGATCATTTCAATGCTGACGCCACCGAGTTGCCCGTTACGCTCTTTTAGCGCCAATTCGAATCCATCGCGAATATCGATGCCCAAGGATGCACCACCACCAGAGAGCGTGGTGATCATGCCAATTTTTGCGACTTCAGCGAGGGAAACACCACTTACGCAAAGTGATGTGGCTAATACGGTGTGTTTGACGAATGAGGGGAGTTGCATGGCTCGAGCCTTTTTGTTGTGTTAAACCGCAAACTTAGTAGATACAGGGGTTTCACACAAGACTCCAGATGGATCGGAATTGGTCGCTCGCAATTGTTCGTTTAGACTGCACGCGATCTATCGGAGAGTGCCATGTCTGACGCGTTACCTAAGCATAATCCTGCAATTCGCACGATTGCGATGCCTGCAGACACCAATCCCGCTGGCGATATCTTTGGCGGCTGGTTAATGGCGCAAATGGATTTGGCGGCGGGCAATACGGCGGCGCGCATCGCGCGCGGGCGCTCGGCGACGATCGCTGTCGATGGGATTCAGTTCTTAAAGCCAGTCTATGTGGGTGATGAGGTGACGCTCTTTGCGGAGCTTGAATCGGTGGGTCGGACGTCAATGAAGATTCGGGTTGAGGCATGGCGCCGTGCTCGGGACGGTGACGAGAGTGAAAAAGTGACCGATGCGCTGTTCACCTTTGTCGCACTCGATCAGCGCGGCCGACCGCGCCCTGTTCCCGCACTGACGCGAACTGACGCGAACTGACGCGAACTGACCATTCCGAATCGCCTCGGCGGCTGGATTGATGGTGTGCCATCGCGCGTGATGTTCACAGGACTCTGGGCTGACTCTGGATTGAGAATACACACATCACTGCCCTTGTGATTTACGTGGCTCGCACCTGTGATTTACGTGAATCGCACGAGGGGTATTGGAGAATATTCAAAATAATCCGATGATTGGGCTGTGCGTGGGCGAGATCATGCGGCCGGGCTTTGGTCTCGACAACGCACAATGTGACTGCCTCGGCTTGATCCCAATCCGGGCCAACGCCATGCTAGGATGCGCGCAAATTTTGGAGAGATGCACATGAATGAGTTGGATGTCAGGACGAGCATGATCCTGGCCGGTGTTGTTTTCGGGGTGCTTTACGGCGCTGTTGCGCAGGCGACTCGGTTTTGCGTACGTCGTGGGATTACGGATCTGGCTGAAGGCCGCGGAGCACAGACGCTGAGCGCATGGTTTGCTGCGGTTTTTGTGGCGCTCCCAATGACACAGTGGATGCTCTTGGATGGTCACATCGCCACCGATTCGATGGTGTATTTCCCTGCGAGCTTGTCGCTTTGGACCACAGTTTTGGGCGCCATTGTGTTCGCGGTTGGCATGGTCCTAACCCGTGGATGCCCGGCTCGCCTCACTGTTCTAGCGGCGACTGGCAATCTCCGCGCATGGTTTGGTCTGCTTGTGATTGGACTGAGCGCGTATGCCACATTTAAGGGTTTGTTTGCCGAGACACGGGTGAGTTGGCAGGCAAGTGGCGCGGTGCAACTCCCGCAAAGCTCCCTGTTACTGGTGGGTGAACATCTGGCATGGGGGCTCATCGCTCTGGTGACTGTGGTGCTTGCGGTGGGTGCCTTTCGCTATGGCATCACGCGCAATCTGATTGGCGGGCTCTTGGTTGGTACATTGGTGGCAGGTGCGTGGTCAACGACGGCTGTGTTGGGCGCGGATGATTTTGATCCGATGGCGCCGATGTCGTATAGCTTTGTCGCGCCCATTGGTGAAGCCATGACCTACATGCAACTGGCGTCTGGGCTCGAGCCGAGTTTTAACGTGACGATGATTTTGGGCGTCTTGATTGGTGCGTTTGCGATGAGTCTGCTGCGTCGCGAATTCGAGCTGCAAACATTCGAGAGTGCGACTGATCATGGACGCTACTTTTTGGGCGCAGTGATGATGGGTGTCGGTGGAATTTTCGCGTTGGGTTGCACCACGGGGCAGTCGATCACCGGGCTCGCAACCGGCAGTGGCTGGTCGGTCCTCGTCACTGGCGTCATTTTTGTCACTGGGTTTTACGCCCATCGGGTATTTGTGATGCCCAAGGAGCCGGTGGTTTAAGGATGCGCGCCTTGGTTCCTGTTGTTGTCATTGCAATGGTTGTGATCTCGGCTCCGGCCGAAGCGGCCTGTCGCAGTTATCACTACGACCATGACGGCAATCCCCATACGGCGAATCGTATTCGCGTGGTGTGTGAGCCGACCACGACGATCCGAAAAATTCCAAAGTATGTTGTGCAAACCGATGTCCGACCGGCGATGCGCACCCGGGTGCAAACGCCCAATCACATTCCGTTGCCTCCAGAGCCGCGGCGATGCGGCATTCCATCGGTCTATCAGTTCGTGCAGTATCAAACCAAGGCACAATGCATGACAGACTAATCTGTCACCCAGAAAGGATTCCAGATGCTCGGTCATCGAGACGCACAACAACTGAAAGAGAAGCAACGGCAGCTTCGTGATGGATTCCCAGACAGTCTAGGGCTCCGAGTGCATCGTGCCATTAGCTGGCTGACCCGTGCTTCACACGAAGCGGATGATCCAGATGCCGCCTTTGTGTTTTTGTGGATTGCCTTTAACTCAGCCTATTCGCAAGATATCGGGATTGCTTACCATGTCTCAGAGAAAGGCCGCTTTAAAAGCTTTCTAAGTACGTTGCTGGCGTTTGATCAGAGTGATCGGATCTACGACATCGTGTGGACGCGTTTTCCGCATGAGATACGTCTGATTTTAGAAAATCAGTATGTGTTCGGTGCATTTTGGAACCATCAAAATGGGATCGAGGGGCACGAGGACTGGGCTGAACGGCTTGAATCGTCGGTTCGCAAGGCGAAGATGGCTCTGGCAGAAAAAGACACTGAGCGCGTTTTGAACGAGCTGTTTGACCGCCTCTATGTGTTGCGTAATCAGATGATCCACGGTGGTGCGACCTGGGCCGGCCAAGTGAACCGAGCGCAGGTCAATGACGGCGTGGCGATTTTGGGTTCACTGATTCCGGTATTTGTCGACCTGATGATGGATCATCCTGAGCATCCTTGGAAAGATGCGATCTACCCAGTCGTTGATCCGAGCTTATAGGATTCCGGCGGATTTCATTAAGCCCGTTAGGCTGACCACTACCAATGCAATCCCGAGTACGCGAAAAAAGGTCGGGGTCTCTTGCTCGATTAAGTAGCTGTGCATGCGCTCGCCGAGCAGATGTCCCACAAAGGCGCAGGGTAAGAGCCACAGGTGATGAATAAGCTGCAGATCGACGCCAGCAATGATAAATGAGACCAGTTTAATCAGTGTGAGAATCCACCAGAGCACAAAGAGCGTGTTGCGCAATTCGTGTTTGGCGACCTTGGCGGCGACCACCGGCACAATGAGCGGCGCACCGGTCAACGAGGTGCCCGATACGTAGGCGCCAAGGCCTAAGAATCCGTATTCCTGCCAGGGTTTGGTGATCGCGATGGGACGATTGGCGATGTAGCCGATGGCATAGGCGAGTACGATAATGAAAATCAGGCTGCTCATAATGACCGGTGGCAGCGTTAATAAGCCAATGACCCCAGCAATTTTTGGAATCAGCATGATGCGCATGGCGCGTTTAAGGTAGGGCCAGCAAATACTGGGTGCTGTTTCAAGGCCCTGTTTTCGTTGGCTTTGCACCATGATCAAGGTGGAGAAAAAAATCAGGTGCATTGCGATGAGCGGCAGAAAGACGAGTGGGTCGTTGACGATCAATAACAAAAAGGGAAGCGCCAAGACCGCGCCGCCGAAACCGAGCCCGCTGCGCACAAAACCACTCCAAACAAAAATGAGTGCAATGAGACCGTATTGGAGTATTGAGAGTTCACTCATACGATAAAAGATGGGCCGGCACTGCGCCGCATGACACTCTTATTCCTTTTTGCAGGCAAGGGACGCTGGCCCTGATGCACCGTTTCGTTTGTTTTTCGAGTACTGATACATAAACCCGCGCGCATTCTGTCCTGTGACGCACTCCCAGCTGTCGATCTTGATCATTGCGCCAGATGACTGATCAAGCGTGGGCTTTGGCGGCGGTGGTGCGGGCATTGAGTCGATGATGCCGTAGATCAGAAGGCCCGCGCCAAACACGATGACGGCACCAAGTGATCCTGCAACCCATTTAAACTCTGATCCCATGGGGTCTCCAAATACACAATCACCACATGCTCAACTGTTCTGTGGCGTTTCTCAAGTCCTATGAATCGGATGCGTGCGATTTCCCTTGAATCATCCCGTCACTGCCTCGACTGACAAGATAGGTCGTGAAGGAGGCGTGTCTGATGCGCACAGGGGTAACGGTGGTGGCTTGTTTGCTCTCTTGCAAGGCATTTGCAATGGATGCGATGCAGCAGGTCGGTGAGTTTTGGATTGATCGGACCGAAGTGTCTGTGGCGGCATTCGCTCGGTTTGCCGAAGCCACCGGTTTTGTGAGTGAAGCAGACGTCCGGGGAGGTGGTGAAGTCTACGGGTTTGGCTGGGAACCGAAGCCGGGGTGGGTATGGGTGCGCGCTTTGGGTCGCCTGCTGACACTGAAAGAGCCGGCTGTGCATCTGACCTTCGATGAGGCCGCACAGTATTGCCAGTGGCGTGGTGCGCGACTGCCAACAGATTTCGAGTGGATGAAGGCGTATACCAGACAAGAGCGCATCCGCCAACGCCGTTTGAGACAGGAAGGAGTATCTATCCGACCGGTGGATTCACCCCTGGTGCAATTGTTTAGACGACTGCGCTGCAGGCGGGCATCTGGGCTATGCCGATCGGTTGATGCGTGGACTGGGTCCGGTACGCGTTGGAACTTCAAAGGCCGGTGTGAATGGACTCTTCGATATGGGTGCCAACGTATGGGAGTGGGTGGATGGGGGGTCGACACAACAGCGGATCACCCGCGGTGGGAGCTGGTGGTATGGGGCCGAGCGGATGCATCGAGATGATCGGGCCACAAAGCCGCCAGGCACGGCCGTTGTTTATATTGGTTTTCGCTGTGCAAAGGATGCTTAGAGCCGGACCTCAACACGTTGTTTGATGCACTTCATTGCAACTTCAGTGCGGATGGATGCGATGTTCGGGACGCGGCTCAACTCGTTGGTGAGGAAAAATTCAAGGTCTTGGGTGTCGCGAAGTAATAGTCTGAAGGTGTAGTCGTACTCACCGGTCATGCGAAAACACTCTTGCACCCGCGGATTCATTTTCACCACGCCTTCGAGATAACTGAGTGTATCTCGGGTTTGATTTTCGAGTTTGATGTGCGCAAAGACATGCAACTTAAACCCAAGTTGCTCGGCATCGACATGGGCATGTGTGCCGCGAATTACGCCCAGGCGATTTAAGTTTCGCACGCGACTGAGGCAGGCCGATGGTGATAATTCCACGGCCTTTGCAAGCGCTGCGTTACTCAGACTGCCGTCTTTCTGTAATGCATTCAGTATGTCACGATCTTTGTCATCAAGGCTCATGAATCGCATAATATTCGGTGAAATGAGGAAAAACAATTCAAATATTCTGAATTTAAACAAAAAGCAGAATATTTGAAATTTATTGAAACGGGCTATATTGACACCCAATGCGTGATCCAGTTCGAAGAAGTCGACCTCCAAGTCGCTGTGCATTGTGTGATCGTGATGTGCCATTGACGCAACATCATTTGATCCCAAAACGTCTTCACCGCAACGAGAAGTTGCGGCGAACCCTGGGTGTCGAAGTCATGCGGCATCGTATCGCGTGGTTGTGTTTGCCATGTCATAAACATGTGCATCGATGCTTTAGTGAGCGAGAGCTTGGTTTACACTTTGCTGAGATTGATGCATTGCGCGCGCATCCTGAGATCCGCAGTTTTGTCGATTGGTTAAGAACAAAGCCTGATGATTTTCAGCCCCGTTTGTCGCGAAAGAAGAGAGAGATATGAGTATCAAAATGGATGATTACATCGCGACACGTGCCGATGTGCGCACCTATCTCGAGCACGCGCTCGCTGAAAACGCACGGGCAACTGCCGATGAGGCGGGACTGTATGCGTCTGTGAAAGCGGCATTACTCGCTTCGAACGCACGCTTGGTCGCGCATTATTACGTCGACCCAATGCTTCAGAAGCTGGCAGAAGAGACCGGCGGCGTGGTTGCGGATTCGCTGGAAATGGCGCGGTTTGGGGCGCGATGTGAATCGCCTGAGTTGATTGTTGCCGGTGTCAGCTTTATGGGTGAGACAGCGAAAATACCGAGTCCCGAAAAGCGGGTGTGGATGCCGACGCTTGACGCAACATGCAGTCTCGATCTGGGGTGCCCTGTGGATGCGTTCTCCGACTGGTGTGACGCGCATCCGGATCGCACCGTGGTGGTTTATGCCAATACCTCTGCGGCAGTTAAGGCACGTGCAGATTGGGTGGTGACCTCATCGATTGCGATCGATGTGGTGGATTGGCTTGATCAGCGCGGCGAAAAAATCCTGTGGGCGCCGGATCGATATCTGGGCCGCTACGTGCAGCGGCAGACCGGTGCGGATATGGTGCTTTGGGATTCCGCCTGTGTGGTGCATGAAGAGTTCCGCATGCATGATCTGGCAAAGTTGCGCGCGGTCTACCCCGAAGCGGGTCTGTTGGTGCATCCGGAGTCTCCAGAAGAAATGGTCGACGCGGCCGATGCGGTGGGCTCAACCTCACAGTTGATTCGAGCTGCGGTTGACCTCCCGCATCCCGCGTTTATCGTGGCGACCGACAAAGGAATCTTCTACAAGATGCAGCAGGCTGTGCCAAATAAGCGGCTGATTGAGGCGCCGACCCGAGGGGCAGGGGGAACCTGTCAGTCCTGTGCGCACTGTCCATGGATGGCGATGAACGGCCTGCAGGGGTTGTCTCGATTGTTGCGTGATTGGCCGGTGGCCTGTGAGGTGCAGGTTGATCCTGAGATTGGGCAGCAGGCCGTTCGATCACTGAATCGAATGTTGGAGTTCACCCGGTCTCAACGGCCGTAATCGCCGCTTCGAGGCGTTGCAATGGGCGCGTGTCCTGTTGCTTCGGCCAGACATCACGTGCGCGCGTCAACTGCGTTTTAGCGGCTTCCAATTTGCCATGCATCAAGGCATCCCAGCTGCGCGCTTCGAACAGCAGGTGGTTTTGTCGCGTGGATTCGGCAAACCGGGCCAACGCGCGCCATAAATCGATCCGATCGGGGCGATTCACAACTGCTTCACGGAATTGGCGCGGCAGTGTGGTGTCGCCCTCGGCGAGTGCCAGATCCATCCGGCCGATGGTCGGGGTAATCCATGATGGGAAAAAGAGTGCAAATGTTTCGATCGCATCGCGCGCGGCACTGAAATCACCGGCTTTGGTGGCCAATGCCATGGTCAGATCGAGGCCAGTCAGTGTACTTCGGTAGGCGTCGGGGATCGTTTGATAGGTGTCATACGCCTCCTGATAACGGTCTGCTCTGTAATGGGCGAGCACGGCGTGGACCTGACGGCACAAGTCCGATTCCAAAAGACGCCCAGTGGTCTCAAAGCCCTCGATCTGGACGCATCGAAACAGTTGGAAATCCGCATCGGACAGAATTGGAATTGCCGAGTTGGGTGTGCTGAGTCGGGCCAAGCGTGCATCCAGATCGGATTGCCGTTCGATGCCCAGTGGGTGCGTGCTTAAAAATGCGAGATCTTCAGTCAGTTGCGATTGCTTCTCTGCGAGGATTGCCAAGACATTACGCATGGCTTCCGGATCATAGCCGGCAGATGCCAGCGCTTGGGCGCCAATGCGATCGGCTTCACGCTCATAATCTCGAGAATAGGCCAGCGCGCTCTGCGCATTGGCGGCTTGGCCTCCGGATAATCAGTGACTGTGCAGCCTGTCCTTGCCGGGTCGCAATGGCTGCCACACCTTTCGCCAAGGTCGCAAGCGACCCGCACTGACGCGCTCTGAGTTTCTCAGCCCACGGTAATGATGCCGTTGGAGAGAGGTGTGCCAGTTCGTGTGCCAGCACCGCCATGATTTCGCTTCGGTCGCCAAACCAAATACACACCGGCATTGACGCCAATAATGCCGCCCGGTGCCGCAAAGGCGTTGAAGGCTTGTGGACTGAGACACAGGCCTTGAGTGGCATCTCGCCGAGCGGATAGTGATTTCTCAACCGAATGAGCCAAGTTTCGAGTAGATCGATGCAAAATGGATCGATGCGCTCGCCGAGGCGCCCACGCATGCTACGAAGCCAGGCCTCGCCAAACGCGACTTCACCATCTCGGGTGGCCAGGTCGGTCGCTGAAATGGCACGCGCATCGGGTGCAGACAGGACGCACACCACTATGAGCATTAGACTGAGTCTTCGCATCATCGCTCTCTCACGTATACTCTTCAGATTGTAACAGGATGCCCATGCAGAGATTGGATTGCACATCACTCAAATGCCCACTGCCTTTATTAAAGCTGAAGGTGGCGCTTGTCGAGTTGTCTGTCGGTGACGAAATTGAACTGTTGGCGTCCGATCCGATTTCGTCTCGGGATATCCCCAAATTTTGTGAGAAGTCCGGGCATCGACTGCTGGAAAGCAGTGATGGCCCGGTGTTTCGCTTTCGGATTCAAAAAGCCTAGGGCTGCGCTTTCACTGTTGCCAGGACCGCATCGGCATGGCCTGGGACCTTGACTTTGCGCCACGCTTCGATGAGCTGCCCCTCGGGTCCAATCAAAAATGTCGAGCGCTCGATGCCACGGACTTGCTTGCCATACATGTTTTTCATCTGCATCACATCAAACAGTGCGCACAGGGTTTCATCTGGATCAGAAATCAACTCAAATGGCATCGCATGCTTGGCTTTGAAATTCTCATGGCTTTTTAACGAATCACGCGAAATCCCGAAAATTTGGCAGTTGAGCGCGGAAAATTCGCCATGCAATGCGGCGAAATCCTGACTTTCTGTGGTGCAGCCTGGAGTCGCATCTTTGGGATAGAAATACAGAACAGTATAGTGCCCGACCAAACTATCAGCCGTGACAGTCACGCCAGATGTGGCTTCGGCAGAGAAGGCGGGGATGGGTTGATTGATTTCAACGGTCATAAAAACTCCAGTTGGTCATGTTTGAGTGATCTGTGAGGATTTTTTTCTGGTTTCCAACCTTGCCGGTTGATTCCGAGGCTCTGTATCCTAGGTCCCTTCGAAACTTGTATAGGTCCCATCTCATGATCCGAGGCAGCATCGTCGCTCTAGTCACTCCTTTCCTTGAATCCGGGCGAGTGGACTTTGATGCCTTACAGCGTCTGGTTGAGTTTCATGTCAATGCGGGAACCCACGGCATCGTCGCGGTCGGCACCACAGGCGAGTCGGCAACGCTGACCCACGATGAGGATGCTGAGGTGATTCAGGCTACCGTGGCCTATGCAGCCGGACGCATTCCGGTGATCGCGGGTGCGGGATCGAACTCGACCGCAGAGGCGTGCCGTTTGACAGAAGCTGCGAATAAGCCGCTGGTGCCGAGTGGATTCTTTCTGTTGCCCCTACTATACAGCCGCCGCAGGCGGGTTTGATCCGCTCCATTTCACGGCAGTCGCAGCCAGTACAGATCTGCCAGTCATTCTCTATAACGTGCCCGGGCGCACCGTGACCGATATCGCCGACGACACGACACTGAAACCACTCGGCTGCCAACATTGTTGGGATAAAGGATGCGACCGGTAATCTAGAGCGGTAAATACTTGATCGCCAATCGGCCGGCGGGGTTTGCTGTATTCGGGCGTGATGATCCGACTGCGATGGAGCTCTGTTTGATGGGTGGAGACGGTGATACTGGTGACCGCAAACGTCGCACCCGCATTAATGGCATCCATGATCAGCCATGCGTTGGCAGGTGATCGGTCGGCGGCTGAAGCCGAGAACACGAAACTCTTGGGTCTGCATCGAGCACTGTTTTTGGAGCCCAATCCGATCCCAAGTAAGTGGGCTTTGGCACAGATGGGTCTCATGCGCGCGGATTGCCGTCTTCCGCTGGTGCCGCTGACAGATGCGGGCGCAACTGAGGTGCGCCAAGCTTGTGCGCAGGCTGGAGTGGCTTTGTGAGGATTTGCGCTGGATTGACGATTGCAGTGGTGCTCGCCGGTTGCTCGGGTTCTGCAAGCCAGCAGGCAGCGATTCGGGACCGCCAACTGGATTATCAAGCGGCCTACGTCGAGCCCAAGTTGAAGGTACCCGATGAATTGTCAAACGAGCGGATTAACGAGTCCTTAATTATCCCGGGCGTGGATGAGCCAACCGCGGGGCTCTACGGCGGCTCTTTCCAGGCACCGCGCGCGGACGCCGCACTTCGGACCGTCAGTTTGCCGACCATTCGACGCTATGAAATCGGTGATCTGCACTGGTTGTCGATTCCAGAGCCGGTCTCTGCGGTTTATCCGGAGCTCCGTCGATTTGTTGAGGGCAACAAACTCGAGATCGTTGAGTCCTCGCAATCCGCCGGAGTACAGGTTGTTAAATCCTCTGTATTCCAGGGAACCAATGCGCATTCAGGCAGTCGTATCATCCGGCATTTCGCGCCTGAGGTCGGTGAGGTTGCCTTGTTGCTTGCGGTGCGCCCAGGTCTTCGGGTTGGGACCAGTGAGGTGCAACTGGTGCCTGCTGTCGGTATGTTCGATCAGACGCTCACGGGCCGTATTTTAGATGAGTTTAAATACCACCTCGAACGTCGCGAAGATGAAGGCCGTGCGGTATCGCGTGCATTGTCACTGATTGAGGTGGATACCCGGATGCGCTCTGAACGCGTTGAAGGATTGGATGAATTGCAGATTGATGCATCTGTTGCGCGTGTTTTTGGCGTGACTGTTGATGCGGTTCGTGATCTGGGCGCAGCGATCGATGGGGGTGACCTTGAGAAGGGCCTTCTGAACGTCCGCTATGTGCGCAAGGCGACTGAGCGTCGATTGGCCTCCATGAGTGCGCTTAATCGCGCACTGGCGACGACGATTGAGGACCCTGTGGGTGCGTATCAGGTGCAGATGACAGATGAAGATGGCCAACTCGTTCTCAGGGTCATTCCAACAGGTGCTGCGGCCTCGATTGGTGGCGCGAATGAACTGGTGCGTGAGCTCAGGGAGCGCTTGTACTAGTGCGATTCGCCTCACTGGGGAGTGGCAGCCGTGGCAACGGGACCGTGGTACAGCATCGGGAAACGCATGTCTTGATGGACTGTGGTTTTGGCTATCAAGACAGTCTGAGTCGATTGAAGCGGTTGGGATTAGAGCCCGAGATGCTCGATGCCATCGTGGTCACACATGAGCACAGT
>JAGYIK010000035.1 GCA_018402605.1 Litorivicinus sp.
TGGGTAACCGAGCGTCAGCAGGGTTTGAATGTTTGTGGGTGATTGACCACACCATGGGCCGTTGCAATAGAGCAAGAGTATTTTTGCGTTGGAGAAATCCCACAATCCGTCTGATTGGATTACACCAAATTGCGTTTCAAGAATATCTGCGATGGTCAGTGGATCGGATTTGCTCAACGAAAGCGAGGACCAGGGGATATTGACGGCGCTCGGGATCATACCTTTGGCAGCCCAGTCTGGTGTCCGCGAGTCGATGACAAGTGCATCGATTTCACCAAAATCATGTTTTTCCATCAAATCCATCAGCTCGAGTTCACCGATCGTCTCAACACCGGGAGCAACCGTCATGGGTTGCACGCAAAACGGCGGGCATGGGCGCGATGTCAGGGCAAATTCATCATCAATACGATTCGCTGTATCTGGGTTACGCTCGATCACGACTGTTTGGCCTCGATGTTGCACTTCAAGACTCTCGAGCGTGCTACTGATCCCCACAGCCTGATCATTGCCGACCGCGATCAAAGGGTGCGCGATCAATAGTGCGCCCACAACGATCCATTGGTGTTTCATGTTGACTCCTTGCTTGGATGAACCCAGATCGTTTCAGGCTAGAACGACTCGAGGACCCTGTCCAGATTCGAATCCATTTGTTCTCCACCATCTGTCGGGCGGTCCTCCCATCTGTTTGTCTCAAGACGGCGTGTAATGGGTCCATCCAAACGAAGGAGGATGACAGATGAAACAATTGGTAATTGGCGCGTTGGCGCTTGGGCTCTCGGTAGCGACCTGGGCACAGAGTGAATCGAAGATGCCTGAGCATATTGGCTTTGGCTCCGGCGCTTTGTTGGGTGGCTCAATTGCAGGCCCGGTTGGGGTAGTGGTCGGCGGGACACTCGGCACCCTGATTGGCCATGATGTGGTCAATGATCGCGTGATTGCAAAAAAGAATCAGGAACTCAGTGGGCTGCATCGAGAGATTGGTGAGGCACGCCAGGCGCTCGCTTTGGTGAACGCTGAGCAAGCCAAAGCAGAAGCTGAACTGGCAGCGTTCCGCGATTTGCTCGGTGAGCTGTCGGTGGCGATTCATTTTGAGACCGACTCGGCCATGACTGCTGCGCGGTATCGCCAGGCACTGGAGGCGGTCGCGCATGCGTCGCAGCGCATTGAGGGTTTGACAATCGAACTGGTGGGTCACACCGATCCGACTGGAGCCGAAGAGTACAATCAAGCCCTTAGTGAGGCCCGTGCGCGCTCAGTAGGCGAGATATTGATGACCTCCGGTGCCCCAGTTTCGGCACTCAACACGCTGGGGTTAGGAGAGCGAGAGGCCCTTGCCGATGGCGCTTGTGGGTTCTACGCGCTGGATCGTCGGGTTGATTTAAAGCTTGGCTTTCAAGGGAAGCCGGTCAGTGACACGCTCTATTCGAGTCGGTGAACCCTGTCGGGGGTAATCAGCACCCCCAATCCCGAGACATTGACTGGCGACGACAGCCTGCAGCATGGAGATAAAACGATGGGTCAAATGCGATCAAATGGTGCTCTGATTCCGCGGCCGCCAAACCGGCTCTTTCGGGCAAAACAAGGTATGGTGACACTTCGGGAGCGTGAACAATTGACCTTTGAATGGACCGGAGGCGCGATGCACTCACATATCGTAGTGGTTGAAGATGATGTCGACCAGTTGGCGAACTACTCCTATGCCCTGACTAAAAAGGGTTTCACGGTGTCAGGTTATGAGACTGTTGATGAGGTGCATCATGCCTTGACTGGCCAGCCGAGCCTGGTGCTATTGGATATTCATCTCGGTCAGGATCCAGACGCTGGCTTTACCATCTGTCGCTGGTTATTGGATCGCTATCCTGGACTGCCCGTGATTTTTTTGACCAGCAGGACCGATGAAATCGATCAGATTTTTGGTTTGCGTCTCGGTGCTTGGGACTATCTCACCAAACCGATTTCGACGGCACTCTTGGTTGAAAAGGTTGCGGCTGTTCTGAAACGCGCAAATCGCAGCCGGGGAGCGATGGGCCCGGTGTTGCAGGATGGTGCGCTGATTGTTGATCCGGATCGCGCACTGGTCTCATTTCACGGGGAGCATGTCAGCTTAACTGTGACAGAGCTTGCGATTTTGGAAGCGCTGTTACGGGCGCAAGGTGCGATTTTGACCTATGATCAGTTGGCAGAGCGCACCCGACAAACCGTGGTGACGAACAACACCTTAAGCACGCATATCAAACACATCCGCCGAAAACTCAAAGCGATCGATGCCGAGTTCGACGCCTTAATCAACGTCTACGGCACCGGCTATCGCTGGGAGTCGCCGCCTGGATGAAACTGAGCCTCAGGGTCAAGTTGTTTGTTTTTGTGCCGGTGTTGGCCTTGTTGCCGTGGCTTGGCTATCAAACCTTCCAAAAACTTGAGGTGTTCGCGACCGAGGCGCAAACCGAGGCCTTGCGTGTTCTTGCTGAGCCGCTGCGCGTTGAGTTGGAGGCCTTAGCACCGCCAATCCCCCCGCGTGGCTTGACCTTCACAGTTGAGCCGCTCGCACAGGCGCCGGTGCTCGATGGATTTGTTGATGACTGGCCGGTCGGATCCGCGGTGCTCAATGATGACCGGATCGGTTTGCGTCTGGGCCAGCATGGTGCGTCGGTATACCTGGTAGCAGAGGTCCGTGATGCGACGCGGTTTTATTCAGAGCCTCGCTTCGGTCGGGAGCGTGCCACGCCCTTTGATGGACTGTTACTTCGTCAAGTCGAGACGCCGAACGCTGATCGCGTGCTTCTGGCGACCGAGGCATCCGGTCGATTCGTGGTTCCGTTTATGGAGACAACTGTACCGATGATTCCGCGCGAGCCTGTCGCCGGTTATTGGTGGGAGCTGGCGGGTGGTTATCGGGTGGAATGGCAGATGCCGCTTGCGTTCTTTAACCGAGGCGCGGTTGAGCTTGTTGTCACCGATCACAATCTAACCAATCCCGGTCAACACACCTATCGGTTTCAGGTACAAACCTTCCCTGTCGCCCTGCAGCAGTTAGCAGTGCGATTGGCCGGTGAAACGCGCCAGATTATGGTGCTTGATGCCAACCGGCAGGTGGTTACTAAAACACCGCCACCAGACACTGTGCTGCCCCTGCGACGCTTGGATGGGTCCGACGAGGGGCCTTCAATCGACACAGACACGGTGACGATTGAGGTGCCAATCTGGACCGAGCAGGGCGCTCGATACTGGGTTTTAATTCGCTCACCGAAAAGCGTAGTCATTGGTGGCGCGCAGCAGGCACTGGTGAGCCTTGGATGGCAGACCTTGGGTGTGCTTGTGGTCTTGATCATCGGGTTGTCGGTCTTTGCTGGTCGCTTGGCTGAGCGGATTACCCGATTGCGCCGCGAGCTCCGGTCCTACCTCGACAGTCGCGGGAGACTGTCTCAAACGCCCAATTTATCGGACACCGAGGCGTCCGACGAAGTTGGGGAACTCTCACGCGACATCGCTCAAGTGCTGTCCGATTTACAACGCTATACGCTGTTTTTAGAGCGGATTCCGCGCACATTGCGCCACGAGCTGAGTAATCCCATGAGCGCTATTCAGACCTCTCTTGAGTTATTGAGTGATGAGCAGGATCCATTGCAGCAAGCCAGACTGCGTGCGACTGCCGAGCGTGGCATCCAGAAATTGGAATCGACGCTCGCGAAAGTGACCGAGGCGGCGAGCCTTGAAGAGGCGTTGCGTGATGAAGAACAGCGCCCCTTTAATGTGGTCACAGTGATTCAAAACGCATTGCATGCGATGCAGTTATCCGTTCCAGACCGTCAATTTATTCTCGATGCGCCGGATTCTCAGGTGATGATTCTCGGCAATGACCTTCGCTTTGAGCAGCTGCTGGATAAATTGCTCGACAATGCCTGTGATTACACACCACCCGAGGGCCGCATCCGAGTTTCGATCCGAAATCATATTACGCACGCGGATGTGATGGTCGAGAACGACGGGCCGCAGGTCTCAGAGACCGCGTCAAGCGATGCGTTTCAGATGTTCACCGGCACACGCAATGACTCCACTGGTTTACATTTAGGGCTGGGTTTATATGTGGTGCGCGTGATTGCCGAGTCGATGGGGGCTGAAGTCAGTATGACGAACTGTGCGCGTGGTGTCGTAGTCGCTGTGCGCGGGTTGCAGACCCTTTAGGTCTTGTCACAATGCTGTCATAGAGATGTGGTGCAGTGCGCGTTCGACTGAGGAGCAGATTGTGACTGAATCAACGGAATGGACCGAGCTCGAGCGCCGCTTAGAGCTCGAAGATCTCTTTGATGAACTCTATGAAACCGAGCTTGAAGATGACCTCTTGATTTCGCAAAAGGTGCGAGAGGTCTACAAGGGTGCGCGTCCCCCGCAAATGGACCGTCGTTTGTATTTCCGAGAACTCTTGCGGTTGCAGTTTGAGCTCATCAAATTACAAGACTGGGTTGAAGCCACCGGTGAAAAGGTCTGTGTCGTGTTTGAAGGCAGGGACTCGGCCGGAAAGGGTGGGGTCATTAAGCGCATCATGCAGCGTCTGAATCCGCGGATCTGCCGTGTTGTGGCGCTATCCAAACCGACCGAGCAGGAGCGAACGCAATGGTACTTCCAGCGCTATGTCAGTTATCTGCCTGCGGCTGGTGAAATCGTGCTGTTTGATCGGTCTTGGTACAACCGAGCCGGTGTCGAGCGGGTCATGGGCTTTGCCAGCCAAGAGCAGGTCAGTGAGTTCATGCAAGACGCACCGGAGTTTGAACGCATGATCACGCGTTCAGGGATCCGACTGGTCAAATATTGGTTCTCAATTACCGATGAGGAGCAGCAGCTGCGGTTCTTGATGCGGATCCATGACCCGATGAAGCAGTGGAAGTTGTCGCCAATGGATTTGCAATCTCGGGTGCGTTGGGAGGACTACACCAAGGCCAAAGAAGAGATGTTCCGCGCAACCAATATCCCTGAAGCACCTTGGTATGTTGTGGAGGCGAATGACAAGCGACGCGCACGCCTCAACTGTATTGCGCACCTCTTGGATTTGATCCCGTATCACGAGATTCCAAAAGAGACAGTCGAATTACCGCATCGGGTGTTTAACTCAAATTACGAGCGCGGAGAACTGCCGCGCGAGCTCTACGTGCCGGAGCGCTACTGACCTCGATCGCACAGCTTGCTATGCTCAGGCGCAGAGGAGATCCCGATGCGTCTGAGTTTGTTGCAATACACCGCTGAAGCGTCTGTTTCTGATTCAGAGGCGCGTCTCTATCCGTTACTGCACCAGGCGGTTTCCGATCATTCGGATGTCATCGTGTTACCTGAATGCGCCTTGTTTTTGTCGACAAGCCAATCTGCGTCACGCGATGCGGCCTTGACCATGGACTCTGAGCCGGTGGCTCGATTGGCAGCCTTTGCCAACGCGCACGCTGTGTGGCTCGTGGTCGGCTCACTGATCATGTCAGTCAATGGCGTCGTGACCAATCGTCAGTTGGTGTTCAATCGCGCGGGTGACTTGGTGCAGACCTACGACAAACTGCACCTGTTTGATGTGCAGTTGGCCTCGGGTGAGACCTATCGAGAAAGTGCGTTATTTACCCGGGGAACCGATCCTGCACTGGTCGACATCGAGGGCGTGCCCGTTGGGCTCAGTATTTGTTTCGATGTTCGATTTCCGAAACTGTATCGGCACTATGCGGCACGTGGTGCGGCGACCGTCCTAGTCCCTGCAGCCTTCACTAAAACAACGGGTGCAGCGCATTGGCATGCACTACTGCGTGCGCGGGCGATTGAGAATGGCCTATTTGTCGCGGCCGCCGCGCAATGTGGCGAGACCCGAGAGGGGCGTCAGACCTACGGACATTCTGTGGTATTCGACCCTTGGGGGCAGTGTCTGGGCGAACTCGCCGATGCTCCAGGTGTGTTGACTGTGCACCTCGATCTCGATCGGGTGAGTCAGGCGCGTGCGCAAATTCCGGTATTGCCGCAAGATCGGGATTTTTAGTCTGATGCCGACAATCGAATCAATTGTCCGCGTCCGGAGTCAGTGAGCAGATATAACGCGCCATCGGGTCCTTCGCGGACATCGCGGATCCGTCCAAACTCACCCCGAAACAGTCGCTCTGCTTGACGGATGCCGCGTTCTGTCTCAGTCAGGCGCACGAGTGTTTGTGCTTTTAGCGCGCCGATGAACCATTGGTTTTGCCATTGTGGGATGGCCTCGCCGCGATAAAACGCCATGCCTGATGGTGCAATGGAAGGATCCCAATACAGTAGTGGTTGTTCCATCCCTTCTTTTTCGGTGCCTTCACCAATCGGTGTGCCCAAGCCATAATTTCGGCCGTAGGTGATCACGGGCCAGCCGTAATTGCGCCCGCGCTCAATACGATTGATCTCATCGCCACCTTGCGGGCCGTGTTCATGTGTCCAGAGTTGCCCCGAGTCTGGATGGAAGTCCGCCCCCTGTGGGTTCCGATGCCCGTAGCTGAAGATTTCTGGTTTTGCGTTGGCTGTCGAGATGAAGGGGTTATCGGCGGGAATGCTGCCGTCCAAGTGCAGCCGAATGATGCTGCCGGCGTGGTCGCTTAAGTCTTGACTGCGATCCGGTTCGCCCCGATCGCCAATTGTCAGGTAGACATGGGTCGCATCCAGCGCAATACGGCCGCCGAAGTGCCGCCCTGAGGTGCCACCACGTTGCATTTGAAATAGATTCTCAAGCGCCTCGATGCGGTCTCCTCTGAGTTGGCCACGCCACAGCTCGGTTCCCATGCCGCCGTTTGGATGCGGTCCGGCGAGTGACAGATACAGCCAGGTGATGCCTTGGTCGCGCCAAACCCGTACATCGAATAAGCCGCCTTGTCCGCTCGCGACAACAGGTGGCAGTCCATGGATTTGGATTCGTGATCCGGTCGTCATGTTAAGTTGGATTAGCTGCCCGTCACGCTCTGTAATCAGTGCTTGATCGGTATCGAGCCAATCAATCGACCAGGGGTTTGTGAGATCCGTTGCGATAACGGTATGCGTCACAGCAGCGTGCGCTGAGACCGCAAGGCTGAAGGCCACAAAAATTGCAACCAGTGATGCCAAGACGTAACGCGTAAATGGAAACATAGCACCTCCTGAATCATGGAGATTGTTGGGCGTTCTCTGGTGAATTTCAAGAATTGGCGTACTCTTCAATCTCGAGTTTTCGCACGCAATTGGGAGAGAGATGATGTTGAAGAAAATGACTGTGATGGCGGCTGTGGTCGCGCTTGTGGGTTGTTCGAATATGGGTATCGACGGTATGAATCACGGGTTAGCGCAAGCGATGGGGCAGAATGTGAGCCAAGTCCAATCAGCACTCGGTACGGCGGTCGAGACGTCGGTCGAGAATGGCCAAACCAAGTACCGGTGGTTTGCCGAGTCGCATATTGAACCCTGTCAAGTGGAAGTGTGGGCTGACGGAGATGGCATTGTTCGGAAAACAGCGTGGTCTGGGTATGAGATGGCGTGCCGGGAATTCTCTGCCGGACTGACGCGGGTCTTCCCTAAACCATAAGGTGCGTCGGGAAATACTTTGCGGGCGATGAGCTTCGGTGATATCGCCTGCATTACGCGTGCTTGGCTGCCGGGTGTCAGAATGTCACGGGCCATCGGGCCAGCGACCAAATCGGAGATTTGCAAACCGGCGACATTGGCGTGTTTGGCAATGAATAAAGGCTCCATTGGGAATCTTGTGTAATTCGGCTGGTAGCGTCCGATCGGTTGTTGGTGTTGGTATATGTTGGTGAACTGCTTGAGCGCCAATTGATCGTCACGCTTGCCTCTACTTTCAAAAATCACCTGCGTCCTGAGATGTGCCTGTTGCCCTTGTTGTAAAAAGCTCTGAATCCGTTCTAAACAAAATCGCATCGCCAATGCATAGGGGTGAAAGGGGCGCGTGTAGCGCGCTTTGAGTCGTGATTTATGGATACAGGCGGCGATGATGTGAATGGGTGCATTGTTTAAAAGGGTCAGAAGTGCTTCGACGCAGCGATAATGAGTCTGCTGATCTGTGAAAATTGCGAACGGCCCCTGTTTTTGACGCATTTCGGACTCATGTAGTACGAGGTCAGTGCGACCAAAGAACTGCGTTTTGATCGCGCTCAATCGGGGCACAAGGTGATCAAGATAATGGTCCTTTCGGATTAGAACGCACACCAGATTGAGTAGCGGAAAGTGTGGGTGAATAGAGTCCAATTGCGCATCACCCGACTCATCAATAAAGATCATGTAGTCGCCGTCGTGAGATGTGGTCTCGGGGCTTACGCGAATGGCTTTGGGATCACGCATGAGCGCGCCAATTCTGAGATTTGAACGCGGAGTTGATGTCTGCATAAGGGCTCCTTCTGATGGAAGCCTAGAGGATGCAACGGGTTTGTGTGGGCGCTGGAGTCAATGGCTGACGGAGGCGCTCGGCAACTTCAGCGGATTGTGTTGCATGTGCGAAATAATTCGATGAATTTTGCAATTCGCCCTAGCGATTGCTGGCCAAGCTTCTTATAATCTGGCACCGCCATACTTATGCGTTTTTATACCATTAAGTTTGCACGCCACAAGCGTGAACTGAATCAGAAAAGGTAGGAACGGACTCGATGATCGAGATCAAAACCGGGCTGGATTTGCCCATCAAAGGCGCACCACGTCAATCGATTGAGCAGGCACCGGCCGTCAGCCGCGTTGCTGTGCTCGGTGCAGACTATCCGGGCATGAAGCCCACCATGCTGGTTCGAGAGGGTGAGCGCGTTAAGCTCGGCCAACCACTGTTCAGCGACAAAAAAAATGAAGGCGTTCTATTTACCGCACCGGCGGCTGGCACTGTAATTGAGATCAATCGCGGTGAGCGACGGGTCTTTCAGTCGGTTGTGATTGCGGTGGATGGATCCGAAGATGCCCTGACCTTTGTGGCGCACAGCGATCTGTCCCAACTCACCCGCGAGCACGTCGTCGCGCAGCTCGTGGAGAGCGGTTTATGGACTGCGATTCGAAAGCGTCCGTATGAGAAAATTCCGGCGGTTGATGCCAAGCCACATTCGATCTTCGTCAATGCCATGGATACCAATCCGTTGGCGTTGGATCCCACACTGGCGATTGCCCGTGCCCCTGATGCGTTCGTCGCTGGCATTTCGATATTGCAGCATCTAACCGAAGGCACTGTGTTTGTTTGTCGGACACCAGATGCAGAGTTTGATGCGGGATCGGCCCAGGTTGAAACCTTCGCTGGCGTGCATCCTGCAGGCTTGGTGGGAACGCATATCCATCATTTAGACCCGATCGGCGAGGGTAAAGAGGTATGGCACCTGAGCGCCCAAGATGCGATTGCAATCGGGCGTTTGTTTAAAGAGGGTCAATTGTCGGTGACCCGTTTGGTCGCTTTGGCGGGTCCCTCTGTGACCGATCCACGTGTGGTCGAAACGCGCTTGGGCGCATGCCTGGCCGAGTTAACAGCGGGGAGCCTCGCCTCTGGGGATCATCGGATTGTGACCGGGTCGGTATTGGGCGGTCGCACGGCCAAAGACACAGGCGCATTTCTTGGTCGGTATCATCAGCAGGTTTCATGCTTGCCTGAAGGCACAGCACGCATTCCGTTTGGTTGGTTGTCGCCAGGAACCAACAAGCACTCGGTGCTGGGTATTTATCTGTCCAAACTGACACCGAAAAAACTGATTGATTTCACCACCAACACGAACGGATCGCCGCGCGCGATGGTTCCGGTTGGTGCCTACGAAAAAATCATGCCTCTGGATATTTTGCCAACGCAGCTCTTACGCGCGTTGATTGTCGGCGACACCGATATGGCGGTGAAGCTCGGTGCATTGGAGCTGGCTGAGGAAGATCTCGCGCTTTGTACCTATGTGTGTCCCGGCAAATATGAATACGGCCCGATTCTTCGGGACAATTTGACGACCATTGAACTGGAGAGTTGATGATGTCACTACGTGCTTATCTCGACCGGATTGAGCCGAACTTCCATCCCGGAGGGAAATACGAGAAGTTCTATGCGCTCTATGAAGCCGTCGACACAATTTTCTACGCACCGGGTTCGACCACCAAGTCGACCGCGCATGTCCGTGACGGTATCGATCTGAAACGGATCATGATTACGGTCTGGTTTTGCACCTTTCCAGCGATGTTCTTTGGTGCTTATTTTCTGGGTCAGAATGCGGCCGAAGCAATTGCCGCTGGCGCTTTGGCACCAGATGGGCTCCGTGGTGGTGTGATTGAATTGCTAGCCGGCACTGAGTATTGGCGCAATCCAAGTCTCTGGTCCAATTTGGTCTATGGCTTTGCATACTTCTTACCGATTTACGCCACAGTCTTTATTGTTGGCGGATTTTGGGAAGTCTTATTCGCATCCGTCCGCAAGCATGAGGTCAATGAAGGCTTCTTCGTCACTTCAGTCTTGTTCTCTCTGACCTGTCCACCGGATTTGCCCTTATGGCAGGCGGCACTGGGCATCACCTTCGGTGTTGTGGTCGGGAAAGAAGTCTTTGGCGGGACCGGTAAGAACTTCTTGAACCCGGCTTTAACTGGACGTGCGTTTTTGTACTTTGCCTATCCGGCGCAAATCTCAGGTGATGCCGTATGGGTCGCAGCCGACGGCTACACCGGTGCATCCGCGCTTGGCATGATGGCCGAAGGTGGTGTGGCTGCCTTGGCCGCAGCCAATCAGGTGATCTCTGATTTCACCTGGTTTGATGCCTTTATTGGTAACGTGCCGGGATCCATCGGTGAGGTATCGACTTTTGCGATATTGCTCGGTGGTGCCGTGCTGCTCATTCAGGGTATTGCCAGTTGGCGGATTGTCGCTGGTGTGTTCTTGGGGATGGTCGCGACCTCTTTGTTCCTGAACGTTGTGGGATCTGAGACCAATCCCATGTTCTCGGTGCCCTGGTACTGGCACCTGGTCGTCGGCGGATTTGCGTTCGGTATGATGTTCATGGCGACCGATCCGGTCTCTGCCTCCATGACGAACATGGGCAAGTACTACTATGGCGGTTTGATTGGTCTGATGGCGGTATTGATTCGGGGGGTGAACCCGGCGTTCCCCGAGGGCATTATGCTGGCCATTTTGTTTGCCAACCTGTTTGCGCCATTGATTGACCATTTTGTGGTTCAGGCCAACATTAAGCGAAGGGAGTTGCGAAGTGTCGTCCAATAAAGAATCCGTTCAACGAACCGTTGTCGTCGCACTGGCGCTGTGCCTTGTGTGCTCGGTAGTGGTCAGTGTGGCTGCCGTTGCACTGCGGCCTGCACAATTGATTAACGAACAGGCCAATATGCAGATGAATATTCTGCAGGCGGCAGGCTTATATGACCCTGCTCGGTCAGTCCAGGAGCAGTTTGAGCAAGTCACGCCACGGTTAGTGGATCTCAGCACAGGGCAGTTTGTCGAGGGGATGGATCCAAATGCCTACGATCAGCGTCGGGCATCAAAAGATCCCGCTATGAA
>JAGYIK010000036.1 GCA_018402605.1 Litorivicinus sp.
ACCTCTGCAGTGCGATTGCAGCGCTCTCCCAGCTGAGCTATAGCCCCATTTCAGAGGACGCGAAGATTAGTGTGCTTCGCCTTGACTGTCAATGTTGGCAACGGCATCCGCATAGCTCTTCTCAAGGCGTTTCAGTCCCTTCTTTGAGACGCCACCGGCGACATCGAGAGCATGACGCAAACGCGCTCTTGTCCGGTCTGCGCCCAGCAGCACAGCGAGATCAAATGCACTGATCGCCCGCTGTTTACCAGAGAGCGAGACGAACACGATGGGCATCACTTGCTTTAACTTCAAACCCAAAGCGTCACCAACAAACTGGATACTCAGTTCAACCTGCTCGCGGTCCCAAACCACTACGCTTTCGAGACGCCAAATCAAAAACTGCAGAATCGACTGCACCGCCTCCACATCCAAATCTGCAAAGTCCAGTGCGTCTGGACCAAACTCAGGAGTTTGCTCCCATAGCGGCATCAACCAATTCGCAGCATCTGAAAACACATCAATGCGCGTTTTGAGATGCGGCAGCACTTGGTGGAAGAAGGACTCAGAGAATCCCCAAGTCATCAATCGCTCGACATAGTCCTCATCCGATAATGCTGACTTCAGCCATTGCCCATTGAGCCAGCGAAGCTTATCGAGATCAAAAATCGGCCCACCCAGCGACACACGATCAATATTGAAGGCTTTCACCATTTCATCCAGCGTAAAGCGCTCAGTTTCGTCTGGCATCGACCAGCCCATCCGGCCGAGGTAATTTAAAAGCGCTTCGGGCAAAAAGCCTTGTTCGCGGTAAAACAAGATCGATGTGGGATTTTTCCGCTTACTTAACTTCGATTGATCGGGATTACGTAAGAGTGGTAGGTGGCAGAGTTCCGGCATCTCCCAACCAAAATACTGGTAGAGCAACTGGTGCTTCGGTGCCGATGGAATCCATTCTTCGCCGCGGATGACATGCGTAATCGCCATGAGGTGATCATCAACCACATTCGCCAAATGGTAGGTCGGCAGGCCATCAGTTTTTTGTAAGACCTGCATGTCAACCTGCGACCAGGGAATCGTGATTTCACCTCGCAGTCGATCATGGATCATACAATCACCCGTTTCTGGCACCCGCATACGGATCACATAGGGATCACTTGATGCCAGGCGCTCAGAAACTGTCGCCTCAGACAACGCAGCACAACGGCCATCGTATCGTGGCGTCTGACCCGCAGCCATTTGTGCCTGCCGCATTTCTGTCAATGTGTCAGCCGAACAAAAGCACCGAAAGGCATGTCCTTGTTCGACAAGCCGTGCCGCGTGTGCTTGATACACCGAGGCGCGCTCACTTTGCCGGTACGGACCATGTGGACCACCAACATCCGGACCCTCGTCCCACTGAAGCCCCGTCCATCGTAACGCCTCAAGAATGGCCTGTTCTGATGCCGCTGTTGACCGAGCCTGATCCGTATCTTCGATCCGTAAAACAAAGGTGCCACCGTGCGCTTTTGCAAAGGCATAATTGAATAAGGCAATGTATGCGGTCCCCACATGGGGATCACCGGTCGGCGATGGGGCAATTCGAGTACGGACAGTCATGGCATTCTCCAGCAGGCGCGAGAGTATACCGCCTGCTGGAAACAGTTGAAGGCTTAGATCGCAATTGCGTTTAGGTCAGCGCCCGTTGCGAGATAGGCTTCGACCCACTTTGGTTTCCGTCCGCGCCCTGTCCAGGTGTTATTTGTATCATTTGGATCACGATACTTTGGTGCCACCGATCCACGTTTCCCAGCAACCTTATTTGCAGCGGTCAATGTTTTTAACTCATCTGCAGATAACCCATACTCTGCCGCAATCGATTTAATTTTTCCAGACCTTCTTTTCGAACCTGCACGCGGCGGCTTTCGATTTCTGATCCACCTTAATCCTCAACACTTGTAACTCACTCAGACTTAAAATGTGGATCTAATTGCATCCAGTAAACCTCAAAATTTTTAAATACAGATATTTCTAATTTAAATAGTATTGGCATTCAAATTATTCATGTTCATTAATCAAAAACCAAAACACCCTGATGCATTGTATTCAGTAGTCGGCCCATTACACTATGATGCAAATTCCTCCGTATCGATTCTCTACCGCACCCATGATGGAATGGACTGATCGTCACTGGAGGTTTTGCGCGCTGCCTGGACCAAAGCGCGCCCTGCTATATACCGAGATGGTGACCGCGCAGGCGCTTATTTACGGCCGAATTGAGCCGATCGAGCACTCTGATACAGAGTACCCGCTTGCTTTGCAGATCGGCGGCCAAATCCACAAGAGCTGCATGATGCAGTGCTGCGCGTCCGTGACCTGGGCTTTTGTGAAATCAATTTGAATCTGGGCTGTCCGTCGGATCGCGTTCGTGCTGGTTATGGCATCACTGATGGCGGACCCTGTCGTGTATCTGGAATGCCTCCACGTACGTAGACGGGCAGCTCGGGCCCTGAAATCACAGCAAAACTGTTTAGGCATTAATGATCAGCATATTGAAAACACTTCCTGAATTTATTTTCATGCTTGATCGTTCAAAAATAAAACGGAATAATTATTCATGCCCGAATTAAATTATTGGGTGGTTTATCACCCAAACAAAATCGTGACATACCACCTTTGAACTATCTGGGTTGTTAATCAGATTAAAACGCAATTCCCACATTTAGCCATTGTATTAAATGGCGGTATTCAAACAGTGGAAGCTGCATGGACATATGCCGCGACTGATGAAGTGATGATGGGTCGAGCGGCTTATCACAGCCACAAGAGCTGTTGAAAGCTGGATCCCCTTTGATTTTTGGTCAGAACCCACCGCACGCGAACGCTGAAGAAGCACTTCTCGCCTACCGCCCTATGTCGAAGAACATCTCGCCAAGGGCTTTCCCCTGAAACACCTGACACGGCATCTGGTCGGCCTGTACCATGAGGTCCCTGGGGCGCGTCGCTTCCGACAGATATTAAGTGAACAGGCGCATTTACCCGGCGCAAACTGGTCCGTTATTGAGCAGGCACTGGATGCCGTGAGAGAAAGAGAGAAACATGCGTAGTACGCTCGACCATCTGAGAAGTTATAGCATCGTCGTCGCAGACACCGCCGACGTTGACGCGATTGCTCGATTCTCTCCAGTCGACGCGACGACCAATCCATCGCTCGTCCTCAAACAAGCCGCGGCGCCAGAAACCAAAGCGCGCATTGCACACACAAAGGCGCGGCTTGCACTCGGTGATCTGGAAACGGTTGCGGATGCAGCCATGGATCTCGCCGTTCAACTCGGCGCAGAGATCTCAAAAGTGATTCCAGGCTATGTCTCGACAGAGGTCGATGCGCGACTGTCCTTCGATACGGACGCATCAATCGCGCAAGCACACGCGATTCTCGAGAAGGAGTCACCGGCGTTTCCCGACCGATATTGATTAAGCTCGCAGCAACATGGGAAGGCATTGAAGCCTGTCGTCAGCTTGAACGTCAGGGTATTGCTGCAACTCACACTATTATTTTCGGAAGAGCAAGCTATACAGCGCATGCCAGTGCAACGCTGATCAGTCCATTTGTCGGACGCATCTATGATTGGTATGTGGCACGTGATGAAGCCCCAGAGAGGTGACAGTGGATCCCGGCGTCCTGTCAGTGCAACGCATCCACTGGCTGTATCGGTCCCACGGTATTAAAAACCATTGTGATGGGCGCTACAGTAGAGCAAGTTCTCGCTCTTGCTGGCTGTGATCGTCTCACGATCAGCCCAGCGATCCTGAAGAACTTGCCAGCGCACAGAGCCTGCTGATCGAAAATCCGCCGGCTTTACCCGGTCGCCTGCCGACCAGTTCATGCTGGCTCTGGCGTCAAACCCCATGGCGACGGAGAAGCTCGCCGATGGCGTGCATCGCTTTGTACAGGATCAAATCGCATTGGAGGCGTTAATTCGCAGTTGAGTCCAACTCGTCATCGAAAAACTCATCATCCAAGAACAGGTCGACTGCGATCCCATCATTGATCTCGTAGTCGCGGCGTTGCTGATAGGCTGAACGCATTAAGACATAGGGGTCGCCTGCCGACGGTGGTTCGACACCCAATAGCCCGGCACGCGTTTGCACACCTCTCATTACAAATAGCTCTGTCGCCCCGACCTCGTCTTGCCATTGCACGGGATTCAGTGGTCGGTCTGCGACACGTCCTGTGAGGCCTCGGACATCCGACGGGCCTAACAGCGGAAGCACGAGATAGGGCCCAGAACCGACCCCCCAAATCGCTAGCGTTTGCGAAAAGTCCTCGTTTTCTCGCTCAATTCCCATACCTCCGGCAACATCGATCAAGCCGTACAGGCCGATTGTTGAATTGAATACGAACCGCGTCAGGGAGCGCGCTGCTTTCCCAGGCTTACCCTGCAGCAGGGCGTTGACCATGGTGATTGGCTCACCGAGATTATTGAAAAAATTACGAATCCCCGTTTGTACCGGCTTTGGTGTCACCGTGTCGTAACCCTCAGCAACGGGCTTCAACACGTACCGATCGGCTTTTTCGTTAAACGAAAACATGGCACGATTCCAATCCTCAAACGGATCGTTGACGTCGTCTGCAGCTGAAACGACCGGAGCCATTAAAGCCAGAATCAAAAACCAAAAACCATGCTTCATGACGCCCGGTAATCCTTCAGTGCCGTACTAATGCGTTTCATCGAGACCTTATCGCCTCTTTTCAATATTTGCGCAAAACAGAGTACGCGAAACTCCTCAATTTGCCACCGGATGTCAACCAGTTCGCTCTCCTGCTGCCGCCATCCACTCGGACAGGATGGCCACAAGCGCCGTAACTCATCGACTAATTGATCCACTTCACGTTGCCATTGTGCATCAAGGAGTAAACGGCCTGATAATTTCTCTAGGCGGATTTCAATCGCATTGAGATAACGCGGGAGTTCAATGAGTCGGTTGGGAGGAACAGCGCTCAGCGGATCGTCCATCAGTTCCGCAAGATGGCTACGCATTGCTTGAACTGCACCGATCCATGGCGCCGGAATCCTGCCTGTTAATTTCGACTTGAGAACACGCGCACGCTGCGCTGCGTCAACTAGCGCGCTTGCCAGTGCAACACTGTTTGGCACGAGATTCGTGCGCACAGTGTGCTTGATGTGAGCAAACTCTGTTGCTGTCAGGACAAGCCCAAGGTCTGTGTCAGCGCAGGCCATCACCAGGGCGCGCTGAAACACGTGCTCATCCGCTGTGCTCGAGCACACAGCGACGCGGGCCTTCTGGTACACCGCCTCTTTGGATTGCAACAATCGCATCTGATCACTGCACTGGTGAACCAATAGTGCAGCGACTGCATCGGCATGACCCAAACGTGCTTCAATGGGGTTATAGATCAATCGCTCGACAACGCCGTCTGCCTCCAAACTCAATCGTGGATAGGCATGCAAGCGGACACCACCCTGTTCCGTTTCGATGCAATCGGAAAAAATGCAATCAGGTGGCCAGTTGGTTATCACGGCCGACTGCGCAACCAAAGGCTTTGGAATTTGCTGTTCCAAACGTGCTTGCAGCGCCTCGAGGTCGCGATCACTATCGATCACAGATCCAGATTCATCGAGTACTTCAATCCGGATTTTCAATCGACTGTCGATCTCGACTGACTGCCAGTGACTGGTATCAAGGGTCACTCCCGTGCGCATCCGCACCAATCGCGCAAGTCCCTCAGTCAAACTCTCTTTGTTGGAGTCCAATTGCTGCAACGCATCTCTGACAAAATCAGGGATTGGGACCAGTTGTCTTCGGGTCGCCTTGGGCAAACTTCGTATTAACGCCTCAGCCTTTTCTGCAAGCGCCCCTGGCACAGTCCATTCCAGATCGGCTGACCGTAATTGCATCAGTGCAGCCATGGGCACCTTCACGGAAATCCCATCCTCGGCTTGGCCCGGTTTAAACTGATACTCCGCCGGCAAGGCCAGATGGCCCAGACTGATTTGCTCGGGAAACAGTGTGGGGTCCGGCGCCGCTTCCGGATCCCTGAGCAGGTCACGAATGGACAAATATAACGCTCTCCGTTCTGCCTCATCGGCCCGCTTCCACCAGTGCTCAAGTGAGCGCATGTCCAGCACATCCTCCGGAAGCCGTGCGTCAAACCATGAGACCATTTCATCTGGCGCAAAAATCGAATCCGATCGGCGGAGCTTCGCTTCCATTGTGGCGGCCTCAGCAAAGACCTCGGCATTGTGCGCATAAACGGCTAGGGACTGCCGGACTCGCCTGCAACGATGCCGTCGGCAATCAAAAGTTGGCGTGCATGTTTTGGATCGATCGATGCAAACCCAACCGCCTCGCTCACGCAAAGCCAGCAGGACCGAATAGCCGCGTTGTGCGATAGCACACATCGCACGTCCCTGCTTTTTCGACCCAAAACGGTTCCTGAAAGAAAATCTTGAGTAACTGAGGTACCGCTTGAACCACCCAGGTCGGCTCAATCACAGCCACAGTGCGGGCCATGACCCGATGCGTCTCCACAAGCTCAGCAGCCATCACCCACGCAGCCTTGCCATCGAGAGCGCCCTTCGCGACGCGGAAGTGGCGATTGCGCACGCCAAGATAATCGTGCTCTTCCTTGCGGCCGGATCTGTCCGGCCAATCCAGTGAGTAAAGCCACATGAAACCCAACGCGGTCAAACTCCGGTCGACTGAGTGTGTGACCTTCGGAAAACACAATACAATTTGTCGGTGAATCTCGCCACTCCGGAGACGATTTGCATTGAGATGCACGCGCTGGCACCAGAGGCGAAATTTCGACTGCGATAACACTTCCCGCCCGCCTCAACCGTGGTCCATAAGCAGAATGACACGAAATCAGACTGTGGGTCACGGATCCCCTCAAGCGAAAAACCGGACTTTCTCGGATCCTGAATGGAGAGGCCAGCGGCCACCACATGACCTCCAAAAACACCGCGATCCAGTGTCGCAGCATTCGACCGATACGGGGGTCCAATGGCAGCAACGGTCCGGCCAGGGCGGTGAGCCCCCTTGCGTAACAAGATCCAACTCGCGCAACTGATTGAATCCGTCTTTGACGAGTTGCGGTTCCGGTGGATCAACAAAGGGAAACGCGGCCGGATCACCGAGTTTGAGGTCCAAACACTGCAACACCACAGACGCGAGATTGGTGCGCTGAATCTCTGGATCGGTGTACGCGGAGCGTGACTCAAAATCGGACTCTGCATACAAGCGAATCGCAACTCCAGGCTCGGTCCGACCACACCGCCCGGCACGCTGATTGGCGCTGGCCTGACTAATCGGCTCGATGGGCAATCGCTGCAAACGACTGCGCGCTGCATACCGACTCATCCGCGCAAGGCCTGAATCAATCACATAGCGAATGCCCGGAACCGTCAATGAGGTTTCAGCAACATTGGTCGCCAAAACCATACGTTGCCGCCCATTGTCGCTGGGATGAAAAATGCGTTGTTGATCAGCCGAGCCGAGCCGCGCGTACAATGGCAAGACATCCAACCGATCGATAGCGGCATGGCGCATGAATTGAGAGACCTCACGAATCTCGCGTTCACCCGGCAAGAACACCAAAACATCCCCCAGTCCACGCTGATGCGCTCGGTCAATCGTTCGTAATTCAAAGAGCTGTTTTTGGATCGCCTGTGCAAGCTTGGTTCCATCGAGACGCTCTGCATCCATCTCAAGCATCGGGGCATAACGGATTTCGACTGGGTATGAGCGCCCTGAGACTTCCACTACCGGTGCGTCCGAAAAGTGTTGACTAAACCGCTCAAAATGAATGGTTGCGGAGGTCACAATCACCTTCAGGTCAGGACGTTTTGGTAAAATCGTCGATAAAATCCCCAATAAAAAATCAATGTTGAGACTGCGCTCATGGGCTTCATCAATGATGATGGTGTCATAACGTGACAATAGCGGATCGTCACGAAATTCCGCGAGCAACAATCCATCGGTCACCAGCTTAATTGCGGTTTGATCAGAGACTGCTTTTTGAAAGCGGACTTGGTAGCCACACAAATCACCCAGGGGCGTTTCCAGCTCCTCGGCAATGCGGGTGGCCACAGCTCGTGCTGCGAGACGCCTCGGTTGGGTATGCACAATCCCTTTCGATGTGCCACGACCGAGCATCAAACAAAGTTTGGGTAACTGCGTTGTCTTGCCTGACCCAGTTTCACCAACGACGATCACCACCTGATGCGTTTCAAGCGCCTGGGCAATCTCAGGTAACGCATCGGTGACCGGTAGATCTGGGAATTTCAAAGTGAGTTCGTGCTCAGGTCCCAGCTTTGGGTGGGGCACTTGAACGCATGTCTCAGACAAACTTCGACCTACTCTTCTCGCAACAGGCACACACGGACAACAAAATCACACTCCTGACCTTTCATGATCAACCTAACTGTGTAAATCTCAAACACTCAATTTGATAGGAGACGCATGAACGCAACCGAGCGCGCCACCGCGGCCTACACCATTGTGGAAACTTCCGTGCATCCGAGGAACCACCTGGCATTTCTGAGCCAGCGTGAAGTCGACGGTCTGATCTATCATTCTGACCAAGGATTGTACCCATTGATCCGCAGCTGTGCGCTTGCTGTCTTAAATAGTGGTTTGGATAGTGACGATAGCCTCGCACTATTCTCCCAGTTTTCTGACTTTAATCTCTCCTTTGAGCGGCATCCTCGCGGGCTAAAACTCACGCTGCACAATGCGCCGGCACACGCCTTTGTTGACGGAGACCTGATTGAAACGGTGCACGACCATCTATTCACTGTGCTCCGCGACCTTATTCATGTGCGCCAACTGCAATCAAATCCTGGCAAACCGGAGGGCCTGCAGGCCACAAACCTAGTTTTCCAAATTCTAAGGAATGCCAAGGTCTTAGAGTCCTCACGGGAACTCGCTTGCATCGTCTGTTGGGGTGGACACTCAGTCAATCAAGAAGAATATGAATACTCAAAAGCCGTTGGTCGCGAATTGGGATTACGTTTATTTGATATTTGCACGGGATGTGGACCAGGCGCCATGAAAGGACCGATGCGTGGTGCGCTCTATGCACACCGTCGACAAGGGCACACCGGTCGCTTTATCGGTATTTCAGAGCCCGGCATCATCGCAGCAGAACCACCCAACGGGGTGGTCTCCGACCTGGTGATCTTGCCCGACATCGAAAAACGCCTTGAAGCATTTGTTCGGATCGCGCACGGCATTGTTATTTTCCCGGGCGGCCCAGGCACTTTCGAGGAATTGCTGTATTTGGTCGCCATCTTGAGTGACCCACGAAACAGCCATGACCCACTGCCAGTCATCCTGACGGGCCCAAAGAGCGCTGAGGGTCTCCTTAACGCGTATATGGACTTCATCAAGCTCACCTTAGGCCCCACAACCTGTGAGCGCCTTGAGGTCATCATCGACGATCCCGTCCGCGTCGCTAAACGCCTCACCGCTGCGCGAGAACACGTCCGAGCGCACCGAATGCAGGTCAAGGATGCTTATTACTACAACTGGACACTGACCATTCCACAAAGCTTGCAGGCAGCGTTTGAGCCGACGCATGCAACGATGACGGCACTCAATCTCGACCTCGATCAGCCAAAAGAGCAACTTGCCGTCGCCCTACGTTGCCTGTTCTCAGGCATTGTTGCAGGCAATGTCAAACCAGATGTCCGCCAGCAGATCGAAGTCCATGGCCCCTTTATTGTGCATGGAGAATCCACCATCATCGATGCAATCGACGCACTGTTAGCGCAATTGATCTCGCAAAAGCGGATGAAGATCCACGGAGGATACGAGCCCTGTTATCAACTCCAGTCCAGACAATGAAACACCTGGAAGGATTCGGTGCCCTGCTTCGCGCATTGGCGCGAATCCTCGTGCTATTGGTTTGGTTGTGTCTGTCGTTGTTCCAGCAACTTCTGGGATTGGCCTTGCGTACAGGCGACGGGCGCCACTTGCGGCTGCGTTTCTATCGCGGCGCACTCAGAATCTTGGGGATCCGGATCCGTGTGTATCGTGATTTCAGTCCCCGTCGACCACTGTTTGTCGTTGCCAACCATGTTTCATATCTCGACATTTTTGTACTGGGTAGCCTGATTCCAGCGGTCTTTGTGTCCAAACACGAAGTGCGACGCTGGCCCTTAGTGGGATTTATCGCGGCCATGCAACGGACGATCTTTATTGAACGCCGTAAAACGCGCGCAGACGCCGAGTTACGACCGGTTGAGGCTGCATTAAACCAGGGTTACAACGTCGTGGTCTTTCCCGAGGGAACCTCAACCGATGGGCGCCAACTTCTGCCATTTAAGAGCGCGTTATTTGAGGCGCCCCGACAAGCCAATGCATACACTCAACCGGTAAGTCTGGTATACCGAGAACGCCATGGTGGTTCGCTTTCTCATAAGGACCGCGAATTTTATACCTGGGGAACCGATGCCCCCTTCTTCTCGCACTTCGCTCGATTGATTATGCGCCCAGGCGTGCTGGTTGAGGTGTGGATCCGACCCACGATTGGCCCAAACGAACCCCGCAAAAGCATTGCCCAACGGGCCGAGCGCCGAGTTTCTGGACCCATCCGCCGAAGAGGCCGCTAACGCCGTTCAATCATGCAGTACGCCCCTGCAAGACTCCGCTCATCGGTCAGGCTCAAATGAATCTGACAATCAGCGAATGCCACGAGCACCCTATTGGCCGCATTGAACCCAACTGACGGCTTCCCAAGTACATCATGTTCGACACATAGATCCTGAAAACCGAATCCCCGACCGATCCCCGTTCCTGCGGCTTTTGAAAATGCTTCTTTCGCTGCGAAGCGCTTGGCCAAAAAGCGCGCACGAAGTGCTTCAGAGACCGCAGTCCAATCGGCGTATTCGGCGGTGCTGAGGATGCGGTGTGCGAAGCGCTCACCGTGCCGATCGAGCGCATCTCGGATACGCTCAATCTCAACCAAGTCGATCCCAACACCAATGATCAACGGGTTGCTCGATCCATGATGTCACGAAACTCCCGAACGGCAGCTGGCAAACCCACCATCAGGGCGCGCGCAACCAGGCTGTGGCCAATATTCAGCTCATGTATTCCGTCAATTGCCGCCACTGGTGCGACGTTAAACTTTGTCAAACCATGCCCAGCGTTAACAATTAATCCAAGTGACTGCGCATAGGCAGTGGCTGTGGCGAGTCGGTGTAATTCCTCATCTTGCGCCATTGAGCTGACA
>JAGYIK010000037.1 GCA_018402605.1 Litorivicinus sp.
GACACGCGCTCAACAAAAGGCGAAGACTTCACTGTGGATGTGTGCCAGGAATGCCACCCGTTCTACACCGGTAAGCAAAAAGTGGTTGATACGGGTGGTCGAATTGACCGCTTCAATAAGCGCTTTGGTGGCCGCACAGCTTCCAAGTAACCGCTTGAAAAAGGCTGCATGTATTGCAGCCTTTTTCGTTTCGCCTGCCCTTTTTGCGGCCTGCCCGCCCCCGGAAACCCAATCACCACCCATGCGAGTTGACCGTATTACAGACGGGGATACCTTGCGTCTCGAGAATGGTCAGCGTGTGCGCATTGTCGGAATCAATGCGATGGAGTTGCGCGACCCCGGATGGGCGGGTGTGCAAGCAAGGCGCGCCAAAGACGCCGCTACCGAATTTTTACCACAGGTTGTTCACCTTTCTCCGTGGCCTGCGCGAACCGATCGGTATGGTCGATTGCTTGCGAATATTTGGCACGATGGGACCTACTTGGCTGAATATTTGGTTGGCGAAGGCCTTGGGTTTGCCGTTGCAGTTCCGCCGAATACGCGTCTTGCCCGATGCCTCAAGGCAGCAGAAGACAGTGCTCGAGATCAACATCTGGGCCTGTGGTCTCGTGATGTGTTCCCCCAGTCCATTCGGGATCTTGATGCGGACTTAGGGGGGTTCCAGTTGCTGCGCGGGCAAGTGACCGCAATCGAGATACAAAAGCGGACGCAGGTTGCGATTCTCGATACAGCCCTCAGGCTTGAGATCGGCTCAGGAATCGATGTTCCGGCAGTCGGCGATTGGATCGTCGTTCGGGGATGGGTGACGCGCTCACCCAAGGCACATCGTGCGCGATTGCCGTGGACACTCCGTATTCGGCACCCGGCCAATTTGGATGTGAGCTCTGCCCCCTAAAACAATTGCTGCGGTGATGAGATCGTCGACTCTCCATCCGGTGTGACCAGACCTTCGGGCGGTGGATCCTGTGGCGGGTTCTCGAGTAAGAAAAATTCTCGGATCGTCTCTTTTTGTGACGGTCTCGCCTTGGTTCCGGTGGCTGTATCGATCCGGGTTGCGATGACACCAGGCGGCATGGGCATCTGCGTTTCTGGAACCTCGCGCAGCGCTTCTCGCATGAACTCAATCCAGATTGGCAACGCAGCGCGACCACCGTATTCCGCGCGTCCGAGCGTTTTGGGTTGATCAAAGCCAACCCATACCGATGCCACAACCTCAGGGTGATAGCCGCTGAACCACGCATCAAATTGATCATTGGTGGTCCCTGTTTTGCCGGCAAGGTCTGTTCTACCCAGTTCTCGCGCGCGTTTTGCCGTTCCCTGTAAGACAACGTCGCGCAGCATGTCATGCATTAGATAGTGGATCCGTGTGTCGAGCACACGGGGCGCAGCGCGCGACTGCGTATCGATCTCGAATAGGTTGGATTGGGTTGCTTTGAGTCGGTTATCAAATGCCAAATCGACCGACACGGGCCGCCCCTCGCAGTCCTGCCGACAGACTGTTACGGGTTTGGTTTGATAGAGCACGGCGCCCTCTGCAGATTCGATGCGATCAATCAAATGATGACGCACACGGAAGCCACCGTTTGCGAAGACTGCATACACTTCTGACAGTTCGACAGGTGTTAAGGACGCCGTTCCGAGCGAGATCGATAAATCACGAGGCAGTTTGTCGCGGCTCAGTCCAAACCGCTCTGAAATTTCCAAGACACGATCAATGCCGAGCTCACGGACAAGTCGGACAGAAACCAGGTTTCTGGATCGATACAGCGCTGTCCGCAGCCGCGTCGGACCCAAAAATGTGCCGCTTGAGTTCTGTGGACGCCAATCTGTGGCACCTTCGGTCTGGTTAAAGACCACAGGTGCGTCGTTAACAAGGGTGGCCGGTGTCATACCCGATTCCAAGGCTGCACTGTAGATGAGTGGCTTGAACCCAGATCCAACCAGTCGCCCACCCTGAATGGCGCGGTTGAATTTCGATTCGAAATAATTGAATCCGCCAACCATCGCTCGAATTGCACCATTTTCCGGATCGAGCGCCACAAAGCCGGCTTCAACCTCAGGTTTCTGTGCCAACCACCAACGCCCTTTATCTTGGAATATACGGATGAGGTCACCGGGCTGAACCAGGGTGCGTGCATCTCGTACGGCAGAACCCACGCTATTGACGCTCCGGTAGGCGCGTGCCCAGGAAAAACCATTTCGGTCGATTTCGATGCGCGCGCCGCGCTGGGATTCAGCGACGATGCGATCCTCAACAACCTCGATGACAACTGCAGGTTCGAGTGGTCCGATGGCATCGGCGCTCGCGAGCGTCGCACGCCATTCGGCTAGCCCGGTCCCAGGAAGCGACTGCTCTGCTCCGCGCCAACCATGGCGTCTGTCATATTCCATCAGGCCGCTAACGACCGCTTGTTGCGCTGCTTTTTGTTGCTGTCCGTTGATGGTTGTGAAAACACGGAGTCCGTCTGTGTAGGCTTGGTCGTTAAATATTTCGAGGGCAATCCGCCTCGCTTCCTCAGCCACATAGGGTGCGGACAGGTCGACTTGCACACCGTGCAACTTCGCCGTGACCGGCTGTGTGATGGCCACATCATAGGCTGCGTTATTAATAAAACCGAGGCGTAGCATGCGCCCCAAGATCCAATCCCGACGCTCCTTGGCACGGGTTGGATTGGCGATTGGGTTGTATCGCGATGGTGCTTTTGGCAGCCCGGCGATCATTGCGGCCTGGGCCAGAGTCAACTCGTCGAGCGGTTTGCCGTAATAGATCTGAGATGCCGCATTGACACCATACGCACGATGTCCGAGAAAGATGACATTGAAATACAGCTCTAAAATTTCATCTTTGCTCAGTGACTTCTCAATCTCGAGCGCCAAGAGGATTTCTCGGAATTTTCGTGCAAACGTGCGCTCGTGACTGAGAAAATAGTTCTTCGCAACCTGCATCGTGATGGTTGACCCACCAGATTGAATTTGTCCGCTCGAGACCAACTGCCAAGTGGCCCGCGCGAGACCCAAGAGATCGATGCCGACATGGTCTCTAAAGTTGTCATCTTCGGCAGCAAGAAACGCCCGCACAAGATCGAGGGGAACTTCGTTGATGCTGACAGGATCTCGCCGTTTTTCCCCAAACTGCGCAATCAGTTGACCATCCTGGGTGAACACTTGCAGCGGCGTTTGCAGCCGGACAGTGCGGAGCGACTCAACATCAGGCAGACCTGGCTTCAGGTAGAGGTATCCCCCGACCAAGACCAACACGGCGCCCAAAAACACGCTGATTGATAAACCGACAAAAAATCGGAACATTCCGGTCACAGACATCCGCCTCACTTCGAAGCCTCACAGTGTACCTAAAATCAAAGTCCAATACTGGTTTGACAGTGGCTGATTTCGCGCTTTCCTGTCAGCACATGGAGATGTGCATTGTGATGATTTCAGACACCGATGTTTTGATGTATCTACAACCGCGGAGTGCCTTAGTCCGGAGTGAAGGCTGCACCACGGTGTATCAGCTCGATGCAAGGGATGCGCTGTTGGATGCGTTGGGTCCTCGGGATCGAAATATCGTTGTTTCCGAGCACTGGGTGCAGCGCCGAACGGCGCTTTACACAGAATCAAAACGCGGCGGCCTTGGCTTTGATTCACAAGCGTTTGCGTTGAATGGGGACTCTTTTTTGGCTACTTGCAAACTGACGCCAGCTGCAATGGAATGGCTTGGTCCACTGGTGGACTGTGCCAAAACACGCGCAATTACCCCTGAGGCTGACTGGGTATTGCAAGATGCTGCCGAGGGCATTTACCAATGGCGCAGTTGTGCAGTGACCCTAGTTGCCGATTGGCGACAGGGTGTTGTAACGCGATTGGCTGCATTTTTTGCACCCTCAGAAGAGCAAATCGCGGCCTGGATGTTCCGTGAGCAGTTGCAGGGTGAGCCGATCATAGTCCCTGATGTGGCAGCGTGCTTACCGAGTCTGACGCCATGTTGAACCTGGTGCATTGGCGGCAGCGGGCTTCGCGGCAACGGAGCGTATGGCTGATGCGATGGTGTGGATTGTTGACACTGACCTTGGCGATCGTCACCGGCTCGGTTGCTGTGGCACTCGATAGTTTGCAACGCGATGTGTCAGATCACGCCGCTGCCTTACTCGAAATACGGCAGGAAAATCAGACTCTCGAGGCGGAAATCGAGGCAATTGATGCGCAGATCGCTCAGGACTCGGCGAATCAGATGTCTTTGCGGCATACGCAATCCGAGATGCAGCGTCTTGCTGCGCAATGGAATCAATGGTTTGCGGATCGCCTGTTACGTGTGATTTCGATAGAGCAGACCGGATCAGAACTTCGTCTCAGTATTCAGGCCATCTCGCCAGCTGTTGTGAGCGATCTTATTGCATCCCCAAGCGCGAAAATTGTGTCGATCCGTGCTCTAGATAGCGGTCAGTTGATCGAGGTTCAGGTGAATGCAACACAGGATAAATGATGTGTGGATCGTACGGCGAAGTGCATGGATTTTGATCGGCTGGTTTGTATTGGTGGGACTCATTTTGGTTGGCTGATTCTCTGGCCGCAATTTGACAGCTATGTCGATAAGGTTTCCGTGGCAAAGCAGCACGAAGTCGCGCAGTTGCACCAACACAGGCTGGTATCACTGCGGTCGGATCGGCTGGCTCGGTTGTCAACGGAATCCGCTAAGGCGGCTGATTTCACGCCGACACATCTGGCGGCTGCCCTTGAGTCGAGGGCCCTCGATGTGTTGGAGATCCAAGTCCGCGATGCGCAGTGGGTCGTGCAGTTGAGTGGGCGTCCAGAGGTCCTTTGGTCTGGTGTGATGACCGTATTGTCAGAAATTCAGGGTCTTACGCTCAGTCGGATCGCAATACAAAGCGAAGATGCGCAGGCCCGGGCGACCCTTGAGCTCCGTGCTGCACCGCGCGTTTTGAAGTATCCAGGACATGCAGTGATTTTTGAGGTGGCTCCGGTGCGTTTTGGTCTGTTGTCGGGCTGCCCCGACTCGAAGTTGACTGGACGTGTTGGCCAGACCCTCTGGGTCGAGGATGAAACTGCGCGACGTCGTCTTCAGTTGGGTGATTGGTTGAATGCAGATTGGCGCATCGTTGGGGTACATCAGTCGCGCTTGGTTTTAAAAAGTGATTTAGGCACGAGCTGTCTGGGAGGAAATCCATCATGAGGGTGTTGCTTGGTTGTGTCATCTGGTGGGCAGCCCTCGTGACTCAGGCATTTGAATTGCGAGTCAGCCAAACTCCGCTCTCGGAAGTTCTGGCTGTCTTTTCTGATGAAACTGCATGGTCCGTGACGCAGCCCAGTGGGCACGATCCTGATATCAGCTTGCGTGTGTCAGGCGCTGAGCCGCGCGAGGCGCTCGACCGCATTGCGCAGGCTGCGGGACTTCAGTTGCGAGGCGAGCCACCGTTGTTCGAGTTGGTCACCCCGTCTCAAACTGTGGAACTCTTGAGTGTGGATCTAAAATATCGCGAGTCGACGCATGTGCTTGACCTCATTAAAGCGTCCGGAATCCAGGATGCGGACAATCTCTTTATGATTGCGGATCCTGAAACAAATCGATTGTTGATTAGCGGTGATGCCGCCGCGCTGGCTCAGGCGAAGCGGCTTATTGATGTGCTCGATGTTGAGGTCGCGCAGATCCTGATTGAAGCGAAATTAGTGGCAGCAGATACCAGCTTGCGGCGTGATTTGGGGATCCGCTGGTCTTTCGCGAGTGCTGAAATGGGACGCTCTGGTGTGTCGGGGCAAAGTCCGGGAGTCCCCATTGATGCTGCAGCCGGAGCCCTCTCTTTAGCCTTTGTGTCGGACCCCAGATTGTTGTCGCTTGAACTGCAAGCGCTTGAGGCATCGGGAGCAGGAGAGGTGATTTCTGAACCGCGGATTGTGACCACCAATCGACGCCCTGCGACGATTCGCCAAGGCGAGCAGTTACCCTTTGTGACCGTCGACGAAAACGGTCGCAGTCAGACCGAATTCAAAGATGCGGTGCTTGAGCTCAAGGTCACGCCCATACTAAGAGACGACGGGCGGATCGAGATGACGCTCGATATTCGACAAGATCAAGTCAGTCAACTGTCGACAGCGCAAGGTCCAGCGATCGAGACCCGCGAACTGAATACCCGCGTCACGGTCGATCCGGGTGAGACCTTGGTGCTGGGCGGTATCTATGAGTCGAAAGAAGAAGAGATCGAGACGGGTATCCCTGGGCTCTCGTCAATTCCAATTATTGGGCGCGCATTTCAGACACGCCAGCATCGTGCCTTTAAGTCGGAACTGTTAGTATTCATCAGTCCCCGAGTGCTGTGAAATTGAGGTTGCATGTCGCGCGTAGTGCCAACGTTGTTTTTGATCGGACCAACCGGTGCGGGGAAGACCACGGTTGGGCGATTATTGGCAGCCAAGTTAAAGCGGACCTGTCTCGATTTAGACGAGGAAATTGAGCTGCGTTGTGGGGCAGATATTCCATGGATTTTTGATGTTGAAGGCGAGTCCGGCTTTCGTGAGCGGGAAGCCCGAGTGTTGTCGGAGTTGGCAGCACAGGAGTCGGTGATCGTTTCGACCGGAGCGGGTGTGGTACTTCGGCCCGAAAATCGCGCCATCTTAGCGGCCAATCGCGATGCGGTGATTTGGTTGAAAGTCGACTTGAAGACGCAGTATGACCGCTTGAAGCATGACAAGGGTCGGCCGTTGTTACAGGTCGATGATCCAAAGGCGAAATTACGCGCGATGGCTGCCGAACGGGAACCGCTCTATGCAGAGTGTGCGGGCATCCAGGTACCCACAGGGAAAGCGAGTCCGACGTCTGTTGTACGTCGGATTTTGGATGCATTGGAGGAAAAGTGATATGCGTCGGTTGAATGTGGAGTTGGGTGCGCGTTCGTATGGTATTGAGATTGGCTCGCCACTGCTGACAGAGGCGCACTTGGCGCCACTCATTGTCGGGCGTCAGGTGTTGATCGTGACCAATGACACTGTGGCTCCGCTGTACTTGGCCGATGTTGCGGCTGCATTGTCTGACTTTGAGGTCGCCACTGTGGTGCTCCCGGATGGTGAGGCGCACAAAAAGCTCGATGCGCTGGATGCGATTTATGCGACCGCACTTGAGCATCGTTTTTCACGTAACGTCACATTTGTCGCGCTTGGTGGCGGAGTGATTGGCGATATGGTGGGGTTTGCTGCCGCCACCTATCAACGCGGAGTGGCTTTTGTGCAAATTCCGACGACGTTGTTGGCACAAGTAGATTCGTCTGTTGGCGGTAAAACTGGCGTCAATCATCCACTTGGAAAAAACATGATCGGCGCGTTTCATCAGCCCGTTGGGGTATTGGCGGACACCGGTGTTCTGGCCACACTGCCTCCGCGTGAGATGGCTGCCGGGATGGCTGAGGTGATCAAGTACGGCTTACTTGGCGATGTCGAGTTTCTCGCTTGGATCGAGCAGCATCTGGAGCAACTCATATCGAAAGATCATGCGGCGCTGACCGAGGCCATTGCCAAATCGTGTCAGATGAAAGCTGAGATTGTTGCGCAAGACGAGCGTGAGGGCGGTATTCGCGCGCTGTTGAATCTGGGCCATACCTTTGGTCACGCGATCGAGGCCCATCTGGGCTATGGCGACTGGTTGCATGGCGAAGCAGTGGGCGCAGGCATGGCAATGGCTGCAACCTTATCCGCCCACATCGGGCATTTATCGAGCGCTGATGTGCAGCGCGTCAGGACCCTGTGTGCCGGCGCGGGGTTGCCTGTCGACCCACCGGCGGGGATGACCCCGACTGATTTTTTGACCCACATGGCAGTCGATAAGAAAAATGTGGATGGACGGATGCGTTTCATTTTGATGCGCGCGTTGGGTGAGGCTTATGTCGCTGATTCGATTGCGCGCGATGATCTTGAGGCAATGCTGTCTCAGTGCTGTCGTTAGTTCGTTCACAACGTGCATCGCTCGAGCGATTGCGCGCTGCCATTCGTTGGGCTCGTGGTCTTGTCGTTCTGACAGGGGCGCCTGGCCAAGGGAAGTCGACTGTCGTGCAGGCGCTCGAAGTGGCAACGTCCTATTCTCCGCTGCGTCTTGAGGGTGAAGTGGTCACCGATCGTCATGATACGGTTTTGCGTCTGATTGCGATGGTCGGCTTGCGCCCAGAGAGTGACGATTTTGCGATGCTAACGCGGTTACAAACGAAGCAATCGACGGGCACAGATCAGGGAATTCCCGAGATCATTGTTGAAGACGCGCATTGTTTAACCGATGAGATGCTCGAATTTTTCGGTGAATTGGCCGGTGGTGTATTTGGGCGACCCTGGTCTGTGTTGCTCGTTGGTGAACAGTCTGTGCTCAGCCGGTTGATGGCCATTGGGGTGTTACCGAGTGCGGTGCAGTTGCCTCCATGGGATCTGTCCGATCTTCGTGAAGCGCTTGCGCGAGCAAGTTCGCCGAAAGCAGATAATCGATCGGATCTGTCAGTCTTGTTGCATCGGTTCGGTGAGATGCCGAAACGCCTCATTCGGGCAGCGCTTGAAGAGCGCGATCCACTTGTGTTTGGCGAAGGCGACCCGACGCAAGTCGAAGGGGAAAATCACGCCATGGCATCACCACCAGCCCATCGTTACTTCTTCATCATTGGGGGCTTGCTCCTCGCTCTTCTGATCGCGTATCTTTGGTGGGGATCACAAACACCCGAGGTGCCACCCACCCCGGTCGCAATCCCAATTACGCCAAAGTCGTAAAACTGGTTCTCATCGCTGAGGGTTTGCCCCGAAAGCGTCCGGGACATATACTACGCGGCCGTTTTTGTCACGGATTCAGGGGTTTGAGTCCGCAAGATGGATCGAAACAACGCGGGGGCGGTCTGCCCAATGAGCGCGTGCAGGTCATGGAAATTTTTAGGGATCGCGAGACGCGTCCCAGTAGTTGATGGTTGCGCTCCAGACGGACCGCAGAGGTAGGAAGAAACGATGACCAAAGGTCTCTACACACCAGGTGAGTTCCGAGATAATTGCGGATTCGGGTTGATTGCGCATTGCGAGGGGCAGGCGAGCCATCATTTGTTGATGACGGCAATCGAGGCGCTGACTTGCATGACGCACCGTGGCGGCATTGCCGCAGACGGTAAGACCGGTGATGGGTGTGGGCTCTTGTTTCAAATGCCCGATCAGTTCATGCGCCATGCGGCCCAAGTTGCATGCGGGCAAAGCCTTGGTGAATTGTATGCCGTGGGAATGTTGTTCCTCGCGCGTGACCCAGATGAACAAGAGTCTGCGCGCGCTGCGGTCGAGGCTGTTTTGCGTGAGCGGAACCTTGCGTGTGTGGGTTGGCGCGATGTGCCCATTGATCCTGCCAATCTGGGTCCGATTGCGAAAGCCAACATGCCAGCCTTTGCGCAAGTGTTTGTGGAGCCGACATCGCAAGATCAGTCGGCCTTCGATAACGAATTGTTTATGGCATCACGCCTCATTGAGCGGGCGTTGTCGGGGAATCCGGAAAATTATCTGTGTTCATTGTCGCGCCGGGTTGTCTCCTATAAAGGGTTGATGATGCCGGTGGATTTGCCGAGCTTTTATCCGGATTTGGGTGACGAAGCCATGGCGACAGCGATCTGTGTGTTCCATCAACGCTTCTCGACCAACACATTGCCGCGCTGGCCGCTCGCACAGCCCTTCCGGTTGCTCGCGCACAACGGGGAAATTAATACCATCGCGGGTAACCGTAACTGGTCAAAAGCCCGTGGACACTTGTTCCAATCGGATCGGTTGCCAGAGATCGAGAAGATTCTGCCGCTTGTGAATACCACAGGCTCTGACTCGTCGAGCCTCGATAACATGCTGGAAGTGATGGTTGCCGGCGGCATGGATTTATTCCGGGCGGTACGGATGCTGGTTCCGCCAGCTTGGCAAAATGTTGATGACATGGATGCCGATTTACGCGCCTTTTATGAATACAACTCGATGCACATGGAGCCTTGGGATGGTCCCGCCGGGATCGTTCTCACAGACGGCCGTTTTGCCTGCTGTTTATTGGATCGCAACGGGCTGCGTCCGGCGCGCTGGGTGCGCACCACGCACGGCTACATCACTGTTGCCTCTGAGGTCGGGACCTGGAGTTACAAGCCAGAGGAAGTGATCGCCAAAGGCCGTGTCGGGCCTGGAGAGCTTCTGGCAGTAGATACGGAAACAGGACAGGTTTTGACTGCCGCCGAAATCGATGATCAGTTGAAGATTCGCAAGCCCTACAAAAAGTGGCTTCGTGAGCAAACAATTCGATTCGAAGCGGATATGAAAGATCCGTTTTCCGATCTAAGACCGCTGTCTGAAGCTGGCCTCGACCCCTATCTGAAGCTGTTTAATTTGACCCGTGAAGAACGCGAGTCTGTGATCAAGCCGTTAGCTGAGATGGGCCAGGAGGCAGTTGGCTCGATGGGTGATGACACGCCGATGGCGGTCTTGTCGACTCAGCAGCGACATATTGCCGACTTTTTCCGTCAGCAGTTTGCACAGGTCACAAACCCACCGATCGATCCGCTTCGCGAAGCGATCGTGATGAGTCTGGAGACCTGTCTGGGTGTCGAGTTGAATCCGTTTGAAGAAACTGCGGACCATGCCGAGCGGATTATTCTGCATTCGCCTGTGTTATCCGCTCCCAAGATGGATCGTCTGAAGGCCTTTGAGCATCCCGGATATGGCCGCGTGCTCATTCCATTGGCCTTCGATCCTGCGCTGGGTTTAAAGGCGGCCGTTGAGGCGGTCTGTCAGTCCGC
>JAGYIK010000038.1 GCA_018402605.1 Litorivicinus sp.
TTGGATTGGAAATCCAGATGCGCGCTTTCGGTGCTGCGCGCAATAGGAAATCCGCAGCCACCCGAAGTGCGCCGGTTCCACCGGGTGTCTGTGCGGTTTTCGCTCTGCCCTCGGTGATGATGGCGTGGCCCTCGCCGAACAGCATGGTTTGCGTGTGCGTCGCGAGCTCAGGGACCCCTGGAATGGACAGATAGCTTTTTGAGTTCTCAAGATCCAATAGACGCCGTTCGGCTGCTTTTACGGACTCTAAAACAGGTGTTTTGCCTGTGGCATCTTGATATACACCGACGCCCAAATTGATCTTGTCGGGATGTGGATCCGCCTTGAAAGTTTCTGTGAGTCCAAGAATGGGGTCAGCTGGGGCCAAATCGAGATGAAACATGCAGGCGGTCTCCGAAAGACGACAAATTTAAAACACTAAATTCTCGCATGAATCGCGCGTTCTTGGCGAGCGTGACGCAACTAGAGCACCCGAGCGAGGAGGGCGGCCCGGCGTGGTCTGGGCAGTCCCTCAATGGTGCGGCTCGGATTGTTTGGATCGAGTGCAAACTCAAAGGATTCAAATTGCATCCAATCGGTTTTGCGCTGTTCATCGAGCGTGGTGGTCGATACATCGATGAGTTCAACATCGGTAAAACCAACGCGATTGAGCCAGCGTGTGAGGTGTGCAATGGATGGCAAAAACCACACATTGTTCATGCGGGCATACCGATCCGGTGGCACCAAGCAGGTCTCGGCATCGCCCTCGACCACCAGCGTTTCAATCAGGAGTTGTCCCGTGGGCGCCAACATGCCCTTTAATTGCTCTAGATGGATGAGTGGGTCTTTCCGGTGATACAGCACACCCATAGAGAAGACCGAATCGAATCGTAATTGCCCGGGGTCAAATTGCTCCAGGGTGACCGGTAAGCTTGCGGCACGGTGTTCTTGCAACAATCCTTTCACGGCGGCGAACTGGCAGTGAAACAGTAGACTGGGGTCGATACCCAAGACCTCTTTGGCACCTGCCTCGAGCATCCGCCAGAGGTGATATCCAGAGCCTGATCCCACATCCAGGACGCGGTGACCGTGGAGATCAAGTGCGTTCGCGATGCGATCCCACTTCAGGTCAGAACGCCACTCGGTATCCACCAAGACCGATCCAAAACGGAATGGTCCTTTTCGCCAGGGCATCAAGCCCTTTAACGCCTCGGTCAGCGGCGCGACTGCGGTATCAGGAACAGTCATCAGTCCGACCTCGCGGCCGAGATGAGGGGTGCCGTCACATGCAGGGATTGCGGCGAGGGCACTCGACCATCGCGGAAGATCGCCGTGTTTGAGGCGTGCATCGATGACATCCGGATGCCGCGCAACCAAGGCCTCGAGCCAGGGAAGATGCGCTGCTGTCCAAGCGTCTTCAACACGCATCATTTGACCGCCATCCACGCTGTAAAGTTCAGGCAATGGAAAAACTCGAAGGCCGTATTAAACCCAGCCTGTTGCAGTCGTGTGTGATGTGTATCCGGTGACTCGGGGATGAGGACCTGCTCGATCGCTTGGCGCTTACCGGCGATTTCCAGCTCGGAGTATCCGTTGGCTCGTTTGAAGTCTAAGTGCAATGTATTGAGGTGTTCTTGGGCGGGCTCAGCCACCGTGACCTTCTCAGCCAAAATAAGGACTCCGCCGGGAGTCAGTGCGTCATAAATCCGTGAGAGCAAATCCAGTCGATGCGATGGATCAATAAATTGCAGGGTGAAATTGAGTGTGACAACCGAGCACGGCACCAATGTTAGCGCACAGATGTCCGCGTGTTGCCAGGTAATGGGGATTGGATCCATGACGCGATCTGTGGCCAGTTCACGTGCTTTTTGTAACATCGCCTCAGAATTGTCGACCGCCACAATGTGGCACCCGGCTTCGGTGACCTGCGAGGCCATGGAGAGTGTGGTTGCACCAAGGGAGCATCCCAAATCGTAAAGTGCCGTATTGGGCTGTGCGTAGCGCTTGGCAATTAAGCCTGTGAGACCGATCACATGGCCATAGCCTGGCACGCTTCGCCGAATCATGTCAGGAAACACCTGTGCGACCCGTTCGTCAAAACGAAAGTCGCCCACACCTTGCCAGGGTGTTTGAAACAGCGTGTCGGGTTGATCTGTCATGGGAGCTCCAGTAGTCGGGTCGGTGCGAGCCTGTCATGATACCGAAGGCAGAGGGGAGTTGAGACATGGAAATCACGTGGGTTTTAGCGATGCTGGCGATTTTGGGCTTCGCATTGGCGGCATATTTCGCGCATGCCTGGCTCAGACTCAAGGGTGTGGTGGTCGAGCTTGAGGCGAAAACGCAGGCTGAGAGCGACTTTGAGCACAAGCGTGAGCTGATGAAGGCTGAGTTTGAGTCCTTATCACAGCGCTTGTTAAATGAACGTTCCAAAGAGTTACAGACGCAGCATCACGAGTCGCTGGGTCAGATCCTGAAACCCCTGGCAACGGAGTTGGATGCGTTCAAGAAACGGATCAACGAGGTGTATGAGCACGAGACGCGCGATCGTGTCGTTGCGGGCGAAATCTCCTCGCTCAAAGCACTGAATCAAAAGATGTCCGAAGATGCGGTGAACCTGACTCGGGCGCTGAAGGGTGACAACAAAGCCGCCGGCAACTGGGGCGAACTGGTTCTTGATCAGGTGTTGTCGGCTCTGGACTCGTGAGGGACATGAGTTCACCCCGCCAACAGAGTTTCGCAGGGGAGGATGGGTCGCGTCTGCAGCCTGATGTCGTCGTCTCACTTCCTGAGCAAAAATGTCTCATCGTCGATGCCAAGCTGTCATTGAAAGACTATGAGCAGGCGATGTCGGCAACTGATGAGCTCTCTCGTCAGGCTGCGTTAAAGGCGCATGCGAATTCCATGAAAGCGCATATCCGAGGTCTCTCAGGGAAAAACTATGCTGGATTGCCGGGGATTTCGACGGTCGATTTTGTGATCATGTTTGTGCCGGTGGAACCCGCGTTTTCTGCAGCCTTTGAGGTGCAACCCAGTTTGTTTACCGATGCCCTCTCACAGGGCGTTGTGATTGCCTCACCGTCGACGTTATTGGCACTGTTGCGCACCGTTGAGCATGTCTGGCGGATTGAGAATCAAAATGCCAACACGCGTCAGATCGCTGAGCTTGGCGGTAAGTTGTACGATCAATTTGTGCTGTTTGCAGAGAGCTTCCAAGAAGTGGGAGAGCGGATTAGCCGAAGCCAAGATGCCTTCGAAAAAGCCACGGCGCGACTTTCAAGCGGCCGCGGAAATCTGGTACGCAGAGCCGAGCAACTCCGCACATTGGGCGTCAGTGCCAGTAAGCAGATGCCGCCCGCGCTTCAGGATTTAGACGATTGAAGCAGTGCCATCACGGAGCCGCTGTCGAGCAGCGGATCCAACGGGATTGCACCCTGTTCGAAAAGGCGCCTTGCGGCCATAAATTCAGTGGCTGCATTAATGGCTTCGATTGATGTGACACGCCCATTGTGATGTCGAGCCACCACGTGACGACGGTCGTCGGCTTGCAGCACAGTCGCTTTGTCGCTTCGCTCCGAGAGTCCTGCAATTTGTAATTTGTGCTCGCCCTGGTCGGACCAAAACCAAGGAATAGCCTGAAATGGCGTCGGTGTGCCGAGTAGCCGTTTGGCCAGGGTTGTTGCGGTGTCATTGGCCTCACTAATGGACTCAATGCGCGCTGTCCGGCCGATACTTGGATGCATGTGGCGGCACACTTCGCCGATGGCCGAGACACGTGGATGAGGGGTCTGCATCAGAGGATCCACGGGGACACCATCGGGGTCTGCGAGCCCGTGTGCCAAAAGGAGCTCCACGTTTGGTGTGGTGCCGACCGTTGCGATAATGCAGTCGGCAGTCACGGGACCTTGGCTTGTGTGCAGTGTAGATGTTGCCCTGTCGTAGCTCGAGACACTGCAGTCTGTGAGTACGATGGCTTGGCTTCGCGCCGTTAAAAACAGCGCACTCTCGGCGCTGACTTGTGGCAACGCGCGCGACCCGCGTGCCAGGATGTGAATGGTTCGGTCGTTGCCACTGAGACTGGCGGCGAGTTCAAAGGCCATAAATCCAGCCCCCACAATGGCTACATGTCTTGCATGCTGCATGGCCGTCTCCAGTCGGATGCGGTCATCCCAGGTCCGCATCACATGGAGCATATTGGGGTCGAGGCCGTCAATCTCTGGGCGCACGGCACGTGTACCGGTGGCGAGGATGATGTGGTCGACAGTCACGCCATCGGATGCGGTGCGCACTTCGCCGGTCTCCGGCGTGATCGATTGCACTGCGGCGTCAATCCACTGAATCCGAGGATCCTCGGCGAGTTTAGCTGGCAATAAACGCGTCTTGTCGAGAGCGAGTGATTGCTCGAGTGGCGTTTTGGACAGGGGCGGACGTTGATAGGGGTGTGTGCCCTCGCCATTGAACACCAGGATGGTGCCTGCAAAATCACCACGCACCAGTTCGGCGATTAAGGTACAGGCCGCCTGGCCCGCACCAATCACAGCGAGTCGCATGATTTAGTATTGCCGCTTTGCGACTTGAACACGCAGTCCGTCGTGTGCGTCAGTGAGAATCACTTGGCAGGCCAGTCGACTGTGGGGCGTCGGTTCAACTGCAAAAGTCAGCATATCGGCCTCTTGGTCACTCGGTGGATCGAGCTGTCCGTCCCACGAGGTGTTGAGCATGACATGACAGGTTGCGCACGAGCAGCCGCCGCCACACTCGGCAAGAATGCCTTCAACGCCGGCATGCTGCGCGGCATGCAACAGGGTGTCGCCAGAGGTAAACGGGGCTTCGATTTCGGCTTCATTGGAGTCAATAAACAAAATGTGTGGCATGTCAGATCCTCGTATTCGTGCCATTTTGGATCGGATTTGTTCCGTTTTTGGCGCTGTGTTTTTGATTTCAGACCGTTACAGTAGGGTCATTGAAAAAAAAGGAAAGAGTCATGCGCACAATCTCTCGCATTATCAACGGCCGTGCAGTCACAGATGGCGCCGGTGTGAATATTCGTCGAGTCATCGGGTTGGCCGGTGCGGATTACATTGATCCCTTTTTAATGTTTGATGATTTTCGAAACGACGATCCCTCCGGCTATGTGGCCGGATTTCCGCCACACCCGCATCGTGGATTTGAGACCATCACCTACATGCTAAAAGGCAAAATGCGTCACCGTGACTCAAATGGCAATTCCGGTGTCCTCGAAGATGGGGCGGTGCAGTGGATGACTGCCGGTCGCGGCATTTTACACTCAGAGATGCCGGAGCAAACCGACGGCAGTTTGTGGGGATTCCAGATTTGGTTGAATTTGCCGCAACGGTTGCAGATGGCCGAGCCTGCATACCAAGACATCCAAGCTGAACGGATCACCGAATGGCAGGATGGTCATGCCGCGTACCGTTTGGTGGCCGGTGAGTTCGCGGGGCGCACTGGTCCAGCTGAGACCATGACTCCAGTGTTGATGCTCGATGTGGCGTTGACCGATGGTGCCAAAAGTGAGATTCCGATCGATGCCAGTCACACCGCGATTGTATTTTGCTTTGATGGCAGTCTGACGATTGATGGCACCGAGCTTAAAGACGGTGATCTTGCTGTACTGACGGGTGAGGGTGCGCTTGCAATGACTTCAGGACAGGGGCGCGGACTTTTAATGACGGCACCGCCTTTGCATGAACCGATCGCTCGGCATGGGCCTTTCGTATTGAGTACTGAGGGTGAGCTCAAAAAAGCGTTTATAGACTACCAACTGGGTCAGCTGGCTCCGAATCAGCAGGCGTTTTTGGCATCGGGTGGCCGCGCGTAACATCACCTGTGTCGAGAAGTGGGGCCGCGTCGATATGACGCGCTCCCATCATTTCAGCGACCTGCTTGAGCACAGCAACCACCTGGTGTTGCTCCCAATCCCTGAGTCGTTCGAATCGCAATAAGAAATTTTCCTGCAATGGCTTCGGTGCATGGGTCAGAATTTCAGTCCCGGCTTCGGTAATCACCAGATAGACCTTGCGACGATCGGTATCCGATCTCTCTCGACACAGGAGTCCGCGTCGTTCGAGCCGGTCGACGATTGAGGTCACTGTGGCTTGTGACAGATTGACCTCGGCGCTAATTGCACGGATCGGCTGTTCTTTGGTTGCAGCAACAGTCTGCAAAATAAGTAATTGTGGTGTGGTCAGGCCAAATTCCTTGCCGAGTCGACTGGAGTGTTGGTCGATGGCCTGCACGATCCGGCGCAGTGCCACTAAGACTTCTGTTTCTAAATTCTGTGCCTGCACCATTACACCCTTGCTTCATCCATGGATTTCATTGTCGCGTAGTGTGCCAAGGGTTGGCTTGTCTTTTCCAGCACTGAATGTTTGTGAGCAAAGTAATTTTTTAAACAAAGTGGTTAAAGTTTGTACATTATTATCTATAAAATACTGATTAGTATGATATTTGTTCTCTTGATCCGAATTCTGTAGACTGTGAAAACGTTTCGTAGCAAAACGAAATATTTGGAAATCGAGACACAGAATGGAGATGGCATGAAAAAAATAGTACACGCGGCGCTGATTACCGGCGCGCTTGTTTCATCAGGGCAAGCATTGGCGGCAGACTGTGGCAAGGTCGTTATCGGCGAAATGAATTGGGCGAGTGGTGAGTTCCTCGCGCGGCTCGATGGCATGATTCTCGAAGAGGGCTATGGCTGCGATGTGGATTACTTGACCGCAGGTACAGTGCCGCAGATCACCTCCATGAACGAAAAAGGCACGCCAACATTTGCTTCTGAAGTGTGGGCGAACGCGAACAAAATCCTCATCGATGCAGCCGAAGCCGAGGGCCGTTTGACACGCTTGAATCCGCAGCCCATCGAGGGTGCCGGTGAGGGCTGGTGGATTGACCCGATGATGATGGAAAAGCACGGTTTTAAGACGGTCGACGATGTCTTGGCGCGGCCTGATCTCTTCCCACATCCGGAGGACCCAGCGAAAGGTGGATTTCACACCTGTCCAGCTGGATGGGGTTGTGAGCTGGCGAATGCCAATATGTTCCGTGCCTTTGATCTCGAAGCCAAGGGTTGGCGGATGGTTGAGCCGGGCTCAGGCGCGGGTCTTGATGGCGCAATTGCCAAAGCAGGCGAGCGCGGCGAGCCTTGGTTCGGATATTACTGGGCGCCAACGACGATGATCGGAAAGTACAACTTACAACCTCTCGACTTCGATGCACCCTATGATGCTGAGAATTGGGACAACTGTATTGTGTTGCCGACCGAAGACTGTGAAAACCCAAAGCGCACCCGTTGGACAACCTCCGAAGTGGTGAGTTTGGCGCAAGCATCCTTTGTCACGGATGAGCCTCTGGCTGCTGCCTATGTCGAAAAACGGTCATTGACCGTGCCACAGCTCGGTCAGTATCTGAAGTATATGGATGCGAACCAGGCGACTGGTGAAGATGCAGCCATTGAGTTTTTGCTCAACGAAGAGGCGATCTGGACCCAATGGGTGACGGCTGACGCTGCAGAGCGCATTAAAAGCGCACTGTAATCTCAGGGCAGACCAACAAAGCCGGTGTATTGGATCGCCGGCTTTTTTAATCGACAGAGGCGTATATGAATTGGCTAGTTGAGTTTCCCGAGCTTGGGCGGGGGGATCTCAGAGATCTTCGCAAAGGGATTGACGAGGGTTTCAAAAGTTTTACCCGAACCTACGGTGAGAGTATCGAAGGATTCTTCGATCCACTGCTACATTTTTTAATTGGGTTGGAGAAGCTCCTGCTTGCCACCCCCTGGCCCCTGTTTATTTTGATCGTGTGCGCGCTAGGTTGGCTTGCCAGCCGGAGCATCAAAATCGTCATTGGCACGGCTATTAGTTTTTATCTGATTGGCCTTCTCGGGATGTGGGAAGACACCATGAGCACGGTCAGCATCATTGTCGTCTCGACACTGGTCTGTATCGGGCTTGGGTTGCCGATCGGCATCTTGATGTCGCGCTCGAATCGCGCACAAGCGCTGGTCACACCAATTTTGGATGTCATGCAGACTATTCCGAGCTTTGTTTACCTCATCCCGGTGGTCATGATGCTCGGTATCGGTAAGGTGCCAGGGCTCATTGCAGTAGTAATTTACGCGCTTCCACCGATGATCCGATTGACCAATTTGGGTATCCGGCTGGTCGATAAGGAGGTCCTTGAGGCAGCCGATGCCTTTGGTGCGAGTGCTTGGCAGAAACTTTGGCAAGTCCAGGTGCCACTGGCACTCCCCAATATCTTCGCGGGTGTAAACCAAACCATCATGATGTCACTGGCGATGGTTGTGATTGCCTCGATGATTGGTGTGACAGGTCTAGGGCAGCCCGTATTAAAGGCAATATCGAACCAATATTTGGCGATGGGCTTATTGAATGGACTCGCTATCGTTGCCTTGGCCATTATTTTTGATCGGATCAGTCAATCCTACGGTAAACGTCTGCAAAGCTACCGCGGTGGCCACAATGAGTGATCCGCAAACCAAGATCGAGATCCGGAACCTATATAAGATATTTGGCGAAACACCGGAATTGATGCTCGAGAAGGTGGGGCAGGGTGTTTCTAAAGACACCTTAAACGATGAGTTCAATCATGTGCTGGGTCTGCATGACATCAACATGAAGATTCCTGAAAAAGGAATCCAAGTGGTCATGGGCTTGTCGGGCTCGGGGAAGTCAACCTTGATTCGTCACATCAACCGACTGATTGAGCCAACGGCCGGTGAGATTTTGGTGGATGGCGAAAATGTCATGGACATGCGTCCTGATGCGCTTCGAGACTTCCGCCGTAATCGCGCATCCATGGTGTTCCAAAAGTTTGCGTTGTTGCCGCACAGGACGGTGCTCGAAAATACGCAATACGGTCTCGAGATCCAGGGTATCAGCGAAAAAGAGTCGAAAAAACGCGCCTGTCACTGGATTGAGCGTGTGGGTTTGAGTGGCTACGAAGAAAATTATCCCACGCAGCTGTCTGGTGGAATGCAGCAGCGGGTCGGCCTCGCGCGCGCTCTGGCGACAGATGCCGATATTCTCCTCATGGATGAGGCATTTAGTGCATTGGATCCACTGATTCGGACCGATATGCAAAACATCTTGCTCGACCTGCAACAAGAGTTGCATAAAACCATTGTGTTTATCACCCACGATTTGGAAGAGGCCTTGCGCATTGGCGATCAGATTGCGATATTGCGCGACGGTAAAGTGGTGCAGCAAGGAACGCCCGAGCGCATCGTGTTAAAGCCGAAAGACGACTACATCGCGGATTTCACAAAAGACATCAACCGCGGTCGCGTGATCAAACTCAAAACGATCATGTCGGCGCCAAACGATCAGGCTGGACCCGAACTGTCGGGTGATATGCTGGTCGAAGATGCAGCGCAACTTGTGACCGAGTCTCCCTCGTCACAGGGTCGCGTGGTGGATGCTGATGGCGTGGTTGTTGGCTGTGTGACGATCCAGGATCTGATTCGTGCCATGGCGCGACCCAATATTGAATCTAGACTCGAAGAATTGTAAATGCCCAAAGAGACTCGGCTCGTGTATTCAACCGAGTCGGGTCGCATCCGATCTGACTCATCTGTGTGTTCGTCGAATCCGGCGGATTCGGTTGTGCGTGTGCGTCGAGAAACCAAAGGCCGCGGGGGCAAAGAAGCCACGGTGGTGTGGGATGTGCCGGGCGGAGAAGCCGAGTTAAAAACACTGGGGAAATCGATCAAACAGCGTCTTGGCACTGGTGGGTCGGTGAAAGACGGGCAGATCGTGATCCAGGGCGATCATGTTGCGAAGATCATGGAATTTTTAGGATCTGAAGGATTCAAAGTGAAGAAGGCAGGCGGATGACGGTCTCGATTTCAGACTTTAAACAGGCGATGGGGAGTTTCCCAACGGGCGTCACGGTGACTACAGCACATGATGCCCAGGGTGCCGTGGTCGGAATGACTGCGAGTGCGTTTTCGTCCGTCTCGCTAGACCCCTTGTTGGTCTTGATGTGTCCAGCAAAAGACGCGGAATGCTACACCGCATTGACTGAAGCGCGGTATTTCAGCATCCATATTCTGTCGGGCGAGCAAGCAAGCTTAGCCTGGCAGTTTGCCAAGTCCGGTATTGAGAAAACCCATGGACTCTCGATGTCCTCGGGGCCGAATGGGGCGCCGAAAATTGCTGGATGTCTGGTGTATTTAGAGTGTGAGCGGCATGCGCTCTATGACGGGGGCGATCATGGAATCTTGCTTGGCGCCGTCCGGTATTTGGAAATGGCTGATAGTGCGACCCCGCCCTTGGTCTATTGCCGCAGCCAACTGGGCCCGTTACCACCGCTGTAATTCCGTGCGCAGACTTCGAGTCGACGTGCGCTGATGCCAATCTGATGGATGCAGCAAGACGCTTGTATGCTGAACCGCTGATACCCATGTCATAAGTTGAGTGTGCCAAGCGCACAGCATGGCGCGTCGTATTTTAGAATCGTTGGAGTACTGCATGAATCGAATCCTCGCGATCGTTGCGATCTCGCTCTCCAGCTGGGTCCAAGCATTTGATGGGCAGCCACTTCGCTATGAAGTCGATTGGGGTCCCTTGACGCTTGCGGATGTTGAGATGCGCCTGTTGGATTCCGACACAGTGCGTTCAGTCAATGTCACGGTTGCCTCCCGTG
>JAGYIK010000039.1 GCA_018402605.1 Litorivicinus sp.
TTGCCCCCTAGCGTCAGAGCTGCTGGAGGCGCTGGAGAAGGTTCAAAAACTGAGCTGCCATCCAAACGAATACTCAATTGCAATTGAGTCTCGGCAAGGATCTCGCTTCCTGACCGCGAAATGCCAACGATCGTCACGGGGATTTCCCCTTCCTTTCCCCAATCTGGTTCTTTAGGAATATAATAATGACCAAAGGGTGGAAATTGATTCGATCCCGTTTGCGCGTCCACGTGAATGACTTTTTTTGTAGCAGGATGCTTTCTCTTATCGGTGTTCTTCCAATCGCTACTCAATTCATCAGTGTTGCTTCTTCCTGAATCGGAAAGCCATTCCAGGAATCGACCAGCTCCAGCTTCCGCGGCCATCTGAGAGATGATCTTGTTCTGCTGATTCGATACCATGCGATCCTGAAGCAGCGTTCCACGCATGGACGTGATGGCGCCGAGGCTCGCCACGGCGACGAGCAGCAAGCCGATGATGAGCGCGGCACCATGCTGACTTTTGGATGATCTACTGGTTCTCATATCGCGACCTCCTCGATATCCGATCCATCCGAACGCGGTGATTCTCGAAGCCCAATCATCCCCACTCACTCGCAACCGAGCACCTTGCACCGCATGGTGACCATGAAATGAACATCGGGTTCCTTGGAGCGTCCGCCCTCGATGGGTTGCATCCAGAGCTCGACTTTGACCGTTGTCGCGCTTGCTGGAGTGATATCCTTGTTCGTCAAGGTACCTACCTCGTTGGGTTTCTCTGGGTCATTGCTCGGTTGAAAATATTGCAAACTGAAATTCGGTTGGCTGGTCGTCCCCTTCACGAGCCCATCGACCAGTGCGATCGGGTCTTTGTCACCACTTTGACAACGCAGCTCGTGCTTTTGTGACGTCTTGTTATAAGCAGAAGTAAAGATGTTACGCTCGGCCTCGTCAATCGGACTGCCGATACAATCCTTGGCAGTGGATTCTGATTCATCGGGAAAGACGACGACGAGCTTCGTGGCATCACTGCCTTCAAAACTGCGACCCATGCGAACCACCCGACTGATGGTATGGGCGACATAGCGCATCGCCTCTTGATTGCCTTGGACGCGCTCCACTGTTTGTGCTGTTTGACGATTCGCCGTGAAGACACTGATGGCGCCGGCGACGATAAACAAACCGATCATCGAGGCGACCATCAGTTCGGAGAGTGTGAAGCCGGTCTGAACCGATCGGCGCGTCTGCTGTTTCGCGAGGATTCTGTTCATGGGCAATCACTCGGATGTGGTGGCAGTACGACCGAAAAGTGATGTCCATACTCCATCTTAAAGAAGTATTCAGGATGCGTCTCACCCGGCTCAACATATTCGATCTGTTGCGTATCGAGCGATGGGGGATCGACGAAGCAGACTTTATAAGGACAACAGTCTGGCAGTCGGCAGTCGGGGTCTGGTTGCTGTTGACTCATGTCGATTTCATAGTGATCTTTGATCCATTGATCACGGGTCCGAGTCGCGATCGTGCGCCGTGTGCTATCGTCTACGGCCTTGGCCAGTCTACACGAGACTGCCCAGAGCCGTTCACCAAGATCAGCGGCTCGGATGGCTTCGATCGACGTCGCTTTGCTATTGGCGGTTGATTGGAGCGCCTTGGTCTGAAGCGCGGCGATACCGAGCAAGCCGATACTGATCACGATCATGGCGATGAGTGCTTCGATCAATGTGGCGCCAGTGTCACGACCCTTGACTCGAATCGGACGCGGAGGATCGGCTAATTTAGGGATACGCAATCTGACTAATCTGTCGGACATGCCATTTTCTCCATCGAGACGAATCCACTTTTTAGAATTCGAATACAGCGCGGCTCCTTTGCCGCGGAATCAATCTCGAAATTTCCAACTCCCAGGTCTTTGTCGCTGAAGTCGATGATCGAGGCACTTCCATCCGCCTCGAATTCGATGCTCGCAATGAGTGCCGGTGTTGTCCCGATGGTGACACCATCGCCGATTATGGCGCCGATCCGAGTGAGCTCATCGTCAATAATCAGAAGCCAACCGTAAGACCAGGGCGGCTTATCCTCCTCCTCATAGCAACTTGTTTGATCGTCATTCGAGGCGCAGACTGTCGCCTTCGTTCGTAACCGCACGGCATCGCTGCGAGCCAGTTGCAAGGCCATCAGCAGGTCGTTCGTCGCATCCGTGACGCGATCGCGCTGCATGATGCTCTGGAAGCTTGGTACGCCAATGCCGATGAGGATGGCCAAGACGATCAGGCTCACCATGAGCTCGATGAGAGTCACTCCCCTCATCCTAAATCGCGATGTGGCGTCCATCATCATTTCCAACAATCCATCTCATTTTTCGTCTTGTCGCCATCGATATTCGCCTCTCGGAGTCCAACATCCCCGATGAAAATCGACTTGCAGCCGCGCGATTGTTGGCCAGCTGCCGGTGTTGCTGTCAGGATATAATCTTCACTACGAGTCGATGGCGTTTTGGTGATGAGATAGAAAGCGTCCTTGTCTTCCTCCGACTCCTTTGGCGATCTCGTAAAACCTGAAGTCTTGAACTCTGTGGTCGATGGGTAGTCGTTAGGACTGATCTTTATCTTTTCGTCTCCAACCATCCTTTCGTCTCCAACCGCGTACATTCGCTCCATCCATTGTGCTGCTTCCATCAACACCATCTGTGCATCCGTCAAGCGGGCTCGGCGCACGTGATCGACATAGGACGGATAAGCGATCCCCGCAAGGATCGCGACGATCGCTACAACGACCATCAGCTCGATCAGGGTGAATCCTCGTGCGTTGTGCGTTGGTGGTGTCACGTTGGATTCCAGTCGTTACGTGTATTGATTGTTTCTAAATCAGCAAGATACGCGCCAGTGGCCGTTCCCGCAACTCAGGCAGAAACGGATGGGGCGGGACAGATGCCGGCGATCGGATCTGATCCGAAACGCAACGGGGCGAGGGGCGTCGATGGCGCTTCGGGGCTTGCGGGGATTAGGCTCCGGCTGCGTTCATCGGCCGCTCGCGGCTGGCGCAACGCGATCTCAGGGATCGTCGCATTGGTCTCCGCGCTGCGGCTCGTCGGGCCGCGGGAAGAGGACGACTGCAAGTCGTCGATCCCGGGGGTATTGGCGCTTTGCGACCATTACCGAAGTCGCTTCCGGCCGGGTTCGGATCTCGAAGGAACCGGCTCCGGGGATCAGCTGGCGGGCGGGGACCGACAAAATCGTCAGGATCGAACCCGCTGCGGCCTTCCTTATGATGCGTGCTCGTACACGTCTTTGCGCTGATCCCGCGATTGCCGATCGACGCTGACGTTGCGCCGGGCGCTGAATGATCTGCTCGTTCTGTGCGGTGGCGCGCGGTCTTATCCGCCATCGCCCGCCATACTCCAAGTCAGGACTCGACACAGGTGAGTGAGATGGTGCGTTTCGACTGCGCCGGCAGAATGCCCAAAGCGGCTTTCGGGTGCGTCAGACCCTGCGGGGGCACGTCTCGGTCTCTCGCGGCAGTGTGTCGAGATCAACCCCGGTAGGGGAGACTCCGATCGGAAGAAGAGGTCCTCCCCGGCCGATCGGTCCGGCGGCGAACCGCTGCGGGACGACGACCGAGCAGCGAGCGACCGCCATGATCAGATCTTCGGATCAACCGCGCAACACCGACTTCGGCCGCGAGCTGCTTCCCGAGGCGAGCCTCTCGACAGCGGTTCCGATCGTTGCGCCGGTCGTCGGTCAGCATACACCCGGCATCCCAAGACCCATCAGCGCGAAGCACTGGAGCGAGGATAAGTGTCGGTGCCTCGATCCCGAGGTCTGCGCCTCGTGGGCATCCGAGCCGCCAGGTCCCGGCGGTCGGAATCGGGCAGCCCGCAAGCGCGGCTTCACCCTGATCGAGCTGATGATCACGGTCGCCATCATCGGCATCCTCGCCGCGGTGGCTTATCCGAGTTATCAGCAGTATGTCCTTCGCTCCAATCGCGCCGAGGCACAAGCCTATCTGATGGATCTCGCGCAGCGTCAGCAGCTCTTTCTGCTCGATGCACGGCGTTATGCCACTCTGGCTGAGTTAGGTGTCAGCGCACCCACCAAGGTGGCGCAGTCTTATGCCGACCCTGTCATCACAACGGACGCCAGTCCGCCGAGATTTACCATCAGCGCGGCGCCGAAGGCCGGTACACCCCAGGTCAAGGATCTCCGCGGCGAAGCGCTAACCATCAATCATCTGGGCGCCAAACGACCCACCGACGCTTGGTAAGCGTAAGGAGAGCTGCATGAGCATCACCCACAGCATCCGTCTCGCGCCTAAACCCTCGAGCATCCCCTCGATCCACGCGAAGGCGTGTGGAACAGGCCGCCCGAGCACTCGACGGGCGGGACGAGCACCCCACGCGAACTCGGCAGGGGCCGCGTGCGGTTTCACCTTGCTGGAGCTGATGATGACCATCGCCATCGTGGCCATCTTCGCCGGGATCGGGGTGCCGTCATTCACGCGGACCATCGCCAATCATCGTGTCCATGCGGCGGGCAGCGATCTACAAACAGCGCTGTGGCGCACGCGCTCCGAGGCGATTCGGTTGAACCGGGATGTCACACTCCAACCGGCATCGAGCGAGACCGGCTGGGAGGGTGGCTGGGTCGCTCTGCCGGCGGGTGCCACCGAGACACTTCTGAGCGGCGATGCACTCAAGGGCGTCACGCTTAGTGGTGGTCCCGCGAGCGTCGTTTATCGCGCCTCCGGGCGGGCGCGCTCCGGCACCGCGACCTTCGAGATCGCCTCTAAACAGGATCGCGACGCGCCCAAACGCTGTCTGCGGATCGACCCGAGCGGTCAACCCATGCTGAGTGACGGAGGCTGTTGATCGTGTCCAATCCACGTCATCACTCATCCCGCCAGACTGGCTTCACGATGGTCGAGATCCTGGTCACGGCGGTCATCATCGCCTTCGGGCTCCTCGGTCTCGCCGGCTTGCAAGCCAAGATGACGGTGACGCAGATGGAAGCCTACCAGCGCGCCCATGCGCTGGTGCTCGTCGAGGATATGGTGGCACGGATCAATAGTCAGCGCGGAGGCGCTAAATCAGGTTCATATGTTTCTAGTGGAGGCATGACCGTGGTCGGGACTGGAACATGGAGCTGGTTGGATTGCGGCATCTACTACTGGCTCGATAGTGTCCCGCTTGCAGACCTCTGCGAGTGGAGTCGCGCCCTGAGAGGTGCCAACACTGTCGATACCAGTGGTCGGTCCCTTGGCGGTCTGATCGGCGCGCGTGGATGTATAGAATGGCGCTCGAACGACCCCGTTACGTTTCGCGTCAGTGTAGCCTGGCAGGGATTGACCGACACACAGGCTCCGATATTACCTTGCGGCGCGGACAGCTTAGGCCGTGATAACCCCATGCGCCGGGTCCTGGCGAGTGAAGTGATTCTGGCGAATCTGGAGCAATGAGGCGAGCCGTCATGTCATGCGATGCCTTCACGATCGAGCCATTGCCCTCCCGCCTCCCTCTTCCCATTGGGAGTGGAAGCCGAGAATCGAGTCCAAACATGAGGGGCTTCACGCTCCTCGAGCTGATGATCGCCATGACCATCGGTGTCTTCTTGCTCGGCACACTCGCGGTTGTGCTTGTCAATAATAGTCGCACCCGTTACGAGCTCGAGCAGTCGATCGGACAGATCCAGAATGCACGCTATGCCTTGCAGGTTTTGAGCGACGATGTCGCGAATGCGGGGTTTTATGGTGAAGCGCAGGTTACAGGCATTGCCAATCTCAGCGATCCGATCTGCTCGAATATCAGTGATATGAGTCAGGTGTCGAATCTCACTGACGTGATTCGAGGTCGGAATAATATTACCGCCAGTCAGCGTCCTGGCTGCACGCCGGATGCCCTGGAAGGTCTGGACATCCTTGCGGTGCGGCGTGCGAGTACATGCGCGGTCGATACAGTGGGTTGTGATGCCTTCCTGGCCGGCCTGCCTCATCTCCAAAAGCCTGGTTGTGGTGCAGTGACGACCCCGACGATCGCAACGACACGCAATGCCTTTACTGGAACCAGACCACCCTGTGACGCGACACCGACCCAAGCTGCACCGATCTATCGCTTGGTCAACCACGTCTATTATCTGAGGAATGTCACTGTTTCGTCACAATCCATACCGACCCTGATGCGCGCTGAGTTGACGGGAAATGGTTATCAAAGTACCCCCATTGCCGAGGGTATCGAGCATCTACATTTTGAGTATGGAGTCGATACAGATCCGATTAAGGACGGCGAACCCAATCGGTATCGAACGTCGAACAATATCACCGGCACCGATTGGGGCAACGTCGTCTCCGTTCGCGTCTATCTCATCGCACGCAACCTGAAACGGACATCTGGTTATCAGGACACTCGCACCTATCAGCTCGGAGGTGCGAGTGTGACACCATCGGGGGAGGCTCGGGGCTTCAAACGGCAAGCCTATAGCACGACGATCCGTCTCAACAATATCGCGGGCCCACTAGAGTAACGTCCATGAAGCGATTCGATTCATTCCACCAGCGTATCGAACAGCGTGGCGCGGTGTTGGTGATCGCGCTCATCATGCTGCTTTTGACGACCCTGATCGTAGTCGCCTCGTTCCAGATGGGTACCAGCAATCTTATCGTCATGACGAACCTTGAGGACCGTTTTCAGCTCGAAAAGTCCGCGCAAGCGGCGATCGAGGCGCTCATCCATCAGCAAGCGGGTCAATCACAACTTTTCGTGAGTTGTCCTGTCAATTTTCCACCTGTCAGCCAAGAAATCGATCTCAATGGTGATGGCATTATGGATGTACGTGTTGATTTCGAGCAACCACGCTGTGTCGGCACGGACCCTGTAACAGACGTTGATCTCGATTGGCGTGATCCGGGTGACCATGCCTGTATGGACCCACGCTGGCCTTGTGACTGGCTGACCTGTGACATCCGGGCCATCGGGCGCGATCTCGCATCGGATGCCGAGGCACGCGTGCGTCAAGGTGTGCGTGTCCGTGTTCTGAACGTCGATCTCGCAGTAGCCTGCGCGCCTTGATCAATGCGGAAGGAGTCGATCATGTACAAATCTATATTTAATCGAAACGTCATCGGGATCGCGCTGCTCACACTCCTCGCGAGCCTCTCTGGCCACGCCGAGGACATCGACATCTTCGTCGGCGGCACGGGCACGGAAACCGGCCTACCGAATATCCTCTTCGTGCTCGATAACTCGGCGAATTGGAGTCGGAATGATCAACACTGGGAGCCGAAAGGTGTCGTGCAAGGGCAAGCCGAGGTGCGCGCAATACGTAACGCATTGTCTGGTTTGACGGATAGGGTCAACGTTGGACTCATGCTCTATGCGACTAATGGGCCCAACACAGATAGCGGTTATGTGCGTCATGCCATCAAGGTATTGAACTCGGGCAACCAAGCTGCACTGAATACGGAACTGGACCGCATCTATGGTAATATCAATAATCCAATAGAGCATCGCCCGGCCAACCCAAAATTCGGCGATATCATGCAGGAGGCATATAATTATCTGTCAGGGGGAGATGCACTCCAAGGCGGTGCAGGGACACCATCGAGTCTCGCTGATGCTGATGCCTATCGCACGACCTACAGCCGATTCGAGTCTCCCTTGTCCCAAGCTGACATTTGTGTGGACACCTATATCATCTTTATCGGCAACACGGGGAGTAGTGGACCGACGACCGACAGCACATCAAATTCCAATGCCCTGGCTGCATTGGTCAATGCGGCAGGCGGCACCCCAGATCGTATGGCCGGAGCAAGCAGCGGAAGCCCGATACCAATACCGAAGTTCGATGTTAACACCACTACTGAGATCGAGCAGCTTGGCTACAGCACGAACTGTTACGGTAATCGAAATCAATGTACTGCTGCCGTGAATGACAGTAACAGCTCTTGCCGGCTCTCGGGTTATGCAAGCTGCGCATGCTCAAATGAATCAACATTAGATGGATGCAGTGGTAATGATCGGCGATATAAAACAGAAGGCACCATCGATACGACAACCATAGAGCCCACGGGTGTATTCGATAATACAAAGGGTAAAGACTGGAACCTCGATGACTGGGTCAAGTTCTTTTATCAGCATGGCGTTCCAATTCCAGGTAGTACGTCGGGTCAGCGGATTCGTGGCATCACCTATACCATCGATGTCTTTAATAAAAAGCGTAACGATGATCATACGTCATTATTGATGAGCGCTGCGCGTGTCGGCGGCGGCTCCTATTTCTTCGCGCGGAATCAGGCATCACTCGAAGCCGTACTCAACCAGATCATCTCGGATATCATCTCGGTCAACTCGACCTTTGCATCCGCCTCGCTTCCGATCAGTGCGACCAGCCGGGCTCAGAATGAGAACCAGGTCTTCATCGGGATGTTCCGTCCCGAACCCTTCGCGAAACCACGCTGGTACGGCAACCTCAAGCGTTATCAGATCGTGTCCTTCGATGGTGTCGTGGATCTCGCCGATGCCTCTGGTGAGCGTGCGGTCAATCTACTCTCTGGATTCGTCTCGGAGTGCGCATCGAGCTTCTGGACGACCGATTCAGGTAGCTATTGGAGTGGACTCGGTGTGGTCCCCGACCCTCGCGGCCAATGCCAAACCGCGACACAGCCCTATTCCGATAAGCCCGATGGACCCTTCGTCGAAAAAGGCGGTACCGCCCAGATGCTGAGACGCAGCGCGATTGGCGACCGCAAGCTCTACACTCGCTCGGGCAATAGCCTCGTCACCTTCAACACGACGAACACGAGCCTCGATTCGGGCTTAGCCGACTACACCCGCGGCATGGATATCGACGACATGGACGCCGACAACGACAAAACCGAGCCGCGCCCGACGATCCATGGCGATATCGTTCATTCACGCCCGCTGCCGCTGAACCATGGCTCCGATCTCGGCATCACGGTCTATTACGGCGCCAACGGTGGCGCGCTCCACGCCATCGATGCCAACAGTGGCTCGGAACGCTGGTCCTTCATCGCACCGGAGCACTTCGGCAAGTTGGAGCGCCTGCGGAACAATCAACCGCTCGTCGCCTTCCCCAATCAAGATCCAGCGGCCAATCCGCTACCCAAAGATTATTTCTTTGATGGTTCGATCGGTCAGATCGTCACCTATGACGAGGATCACCAAGCCGATCGTGCCTGGATCTTTCCGACTATGCGCCGGGGTGGGCGTATGCTCTATTCCTTTGACGTCACCAGTCCGTCATCGCCTTCGTTGAAATGGGCCATCGGCTGCCCGAACCTGGCCAACGATACGGGTTGCACGAGCGGTCTCACCGAGCTTGGCCAGACCTGGTCGATACCCAATGGGGCCTACCTGAAAGGCTATGGGGAGGGTAGGGCTCCCGTGCTCGTCATGGGTGGTGGCTATGACGGTTGCGAGGATGCGGACAGCACAACGCCAAGCTGTGGAGCGGGCAAGGGCCGAGCCATCTATGTCCTGGATGCCGCGACGGGCGCGGTGCTGCGCTCATTCCAAACGGAGCGCCCGGTTCCATCCGACATCAGCCTCGTCGACTTGGATCATGATGGCTATATCGATCTCGCCTACGCAGCCGATACGGGTGGCAATATCTACCGGATCAGTTTCATCGATCCAGTGAGCCGCGCGCCCCTGGCATCCAGCCAGTGGAGCATGCTCAAGATCGCGCGTACCCAGGGCGGGCATCGAAAGTTTCTCTACGGCCCAGCCACTCTGCCATATCGGGGTACAGTGTATCTCGCGCTGGGCTCGGGCAACCGCGAACGTCCACTGGAGACGAACTATCCCTATGTCAGCCAGGTCGAGGATCGTTTCTATGTCTTCCTCGACACGCCGCTCGAAGACCCTAATTCGGTCGTGAGCGGAACCTATCCATTCGACCTCGACGGCACCAGCAGCATGTTCGATCGGACGATCAATCCGGGTTGCACGGATCTTGGCGTCGGCCCTGGCTCAAGCAAGCGTGGTTGGTCCATGTCGTTTCCTGGACGCGGCGAGCAGACCGTGACCAATGCCGTCATCGTATCCGGCATGGCCACCTTCAGCACATCGAGACCGGGCGGGACCTCGCTCGACGTTTGCGCGCGGCCCATCGGCGTCGCCAATGGCTACTGGGTCAATCTGTTCAATGGATCGGGCGCGATCGGCGTCGAGGCCACCTGCGGCGGCTCGCGCTCGAAGGAGTTCTCGGGCGGCGGACTCCCGCCGTCCCCTGTGCTCGCAACCGTCCCCATCGACGGGAAGATGACGACGGTGCTGATCGGCGCGACAGAACGGCGACTCGGCGCCCTCACATCCTTCATCAGCGTCGTTGAAGCCCCTCAGGATGCGAGCGGCAAACGGGCACGGACCTACTGGAGCAGCGACGTCGATCGCTAACCC
>JAGYIK010000004.1 GCA_018402605.1 Litorivicinus sp.
TATTGGAAATGACTGCCAAGCGGCTCGGATTCACCACAGTGCTGGACGAGAATGGTCGGTTAGCCGGGGTATTCTCGGACGGCGATCTCCGCCGCGCGCTCGAATCCGGTCAATCCCTGCACGAGCAAACCATTGCCAACATCATGACTCCAGGTGGCACGACCATCCCACTTGGATCGCTTGCCGCTGAAGCCGTGCGCCTGATGCAAGACAAGCGAATCAATGCGATTGTTGTCATCGAAGACAATTCACCCGTCGGCGTTCTCAATATGCACGATCTTCTGCAGGCAGGTGTGGTGTGAGTGCACAGACGGTTCGCCTTATGGGTTTCGATGTGGACGGTGTCTTCACCGACGGCACCCTCTATTACGGTCCAGAAGGTGACCAGCTCAAAGTATTCAACATCCTCGATGGACTCGGTCTCAAGTTGCTGCAGAAAGCCGGTATTCGTACGGCCATTATCACAGGCCGTCGATCACCCATGGTGGAACTCCGCTTCAACGAGCTCGGTGTCGACTTCATTATTCAAGGGCGCGAGGATAAAGGGGTGGCTCTGACCGAGCTCGCGACCACGCTGTCCCTCGAGAAGCGCGACCTGGGCTACATGGGTGATGATTTTCCAGACCTCAGCGCCGCGCGCGCCAGCGGCTTTTTTGCCAGCGTCCCGAATGCTCCTGAGACTGTGCAAGACCAAGCAGCCTATGTCACCCAAGCCATCGGCGGCCAGGGTGCTGTCCGTGAGGTCTGTGAATTTATTTTGCGCGCGCAAGGGCTCGACCCATTGGCTATTTTTCAAGGGGATCTTGATGCATAGCGGTACCGCTCGATTGCTGATCTTGGTTATTGCGGTGGTGATGGTGATGTATGGCGTCTCGGAGCCAGCCACCAAGTCCGTGCTTGACCCAAAGCTTCGTGAGATTGCCGAGAAAAAACCAGAAGGATTCATGGAGGGCGTACATCAGCGACGGTTCGACACACATGGTGCCCTTGAAAGCACGCTGGTTGCGGTCAGCCTGCTTGATTTCGGGGACCGGGCCAACGCGCATCTCGAATCACCGAAGCTCTGGCTCGAGCGGCCACCGGCAACGTGGTACATCGAAGGCCAACACGGTGAATTATCAGCGGATCGCAATCATCTGACACTCTCGCACGATGTGATCGCTAATCGGCTCGAAGACGGTACAGAACCCTGGCGTTTATCAGGTGAAACACTGAAGTGGGACCAAACAACCGATCTCGTGACATCCAACACCACAACTGTTTTAGTACAAGGGAAAAGCCACAGCCAAGGCGATTCAATTGTTATGGATCTCAACACAAGTCAATACACTCTCGGCGACAAGGTGAAAACACAATGGCAAAGCACGCCCTCATCGCAATCGCGCTGATTATTTCACATGCCGTTGTGGCATTACCCGAGGATCGAGATCAACCCATCGAGATCAACGCGGACAGCGCGGTCATCAATGAGAAAGAAAATCGCGCGCGATACGAGGGTGCGGTTGAGGTCACACAGGGCACATTTAAGCTCAATGGTGACCAGATTGATCTCACCACGAATGCCAACAATGAAGTGGAGCGTTTTGTCGCAACCGGCACGCCAGCCCGCTTTGAAAGCCTACGACGAACAACAGATCCGAGCCTGTCAGGGGTCGCGCTGCGCGCATTACCTACAGTTACGATGACGAGTTTGTCGTGATAACGGGTGATGCCGAGGTCCGCTCTGAAGGATCCGTATTCAGTGGCCCCGAAATCTCCTATGACCTGAACACCGGTGAGGTGATTGCTGCTGGCAGTCGAACCAACCGCGTCAACATGACCATGCAACCCAAAAAACAATGACCGACCTGATCGCGCGTCACCTGCAAAAGAGCTATAAAGGACGCACAGTCGTTGCCGATCTATCGCTCGCAGTCAGCCCGGGTGAAATCGTCGGCTTATTGGGACCCAACGGCGCTGGCAAGACCACCAGTTTCTACATGATTGTTGGATTGGTTCAGCAAGACGCAGGACAAATCCTGATTGGTGACCATGACATCACTCGTGTTCCGATGCACGGGCGCGCCAAAGCCGGACTTGGATACCTGCCGCAAGAGGCCTCTGTGTTCCGTAAACTCAGTGTCGCCGATAATTTAATGGCAATACTCGAGCTGCGCGCAGAACTGAGTGCCAGTCAACGGAATCAGGAGCGTGAGCGGCTGCTCGATGAATTTCATCTGGGACATCTGAGTGCGACCCTCGGCATGGCACTCTCCGGTGGTGAGCGCCGACGCGTCGAAATTGCCCGCGCGCTGTGTTCGAACCCCAAATTCATGTTGTTGGATGAACCCTTCGCCGGAGTGGATCCGATCTCGGTTGCCGACATTCAGGGCATCATCAAACACCTGGCCGGTCGCGGCATCGGCGTGTTAATCACGGATCACAACGTGCGCGAAACGCTCGGGATTTGCCATCGCGGCTATATCGTCAATGCAGGCAAGGTGCTGGCCGAAGGTCCACCAGCCAGCCTTCTCGTGAATCCCGATGTGCGCGCAGTCTACCTTGGCGAGCAATTTACGATGACGCTGCCCGAATGAAGCAAACGCTGCAAATACGCCTCGGGCAAAGCCTGACGATGACGCCGCAATTGCAGCAAGCCATCAAGCTGCTGCAAATGTCGACCTTAGACCTGCAACAAGAAATCAACCGTGCGCTCGAAGAAAACCCCTTACTCGAGCGTGAAGACGAGATGGAACCTGAGTTCACAGCTGAGCCTGAGATGACTAACCAGGACTTCGACGCAGAGTCCATTGAAGTGGCGGTCGAGACCGATTGGTCTGATACCAATCATTTTGATCTGAATCGTCCGGTGACACGCTCCGCATCCGACGACGAATACGAGAGCTTCGAGAGTCGCACATCCGAGGCCACGACGCTTGCCGACCACCTCAATTGGCAGTTGAACTTGATGACGCTGACAGACCGCGATCAATGGATTGCGCGTTGGTATTGGTAGATTCTATCAACAGCGAGGGATTACTCCGAGGCAGACCTCCGAGGATATTCTGGAGCAATTGCGGCCGGATCTTGAAGACCTCGGGTGGATGAAGTGGAGTGTGTTCTCCACCAAATCCAACGACTCGATCAGTGGGTGTCGGCGCGCGCAATATCCGCGAGTGTTTACTGGTGCAACTTGATAACCTGCGCCAGCTCGAGGCGATGTCGAAATCGCAATCAACTTGGTCACGCATCATTTTAGATCTCCTCTCGAAAAAAAGACCGCCAAGGGCTTAAGCGGAGCGTTGAAATGTGACGACGAGACACTGGAACTCACGCTCGCACTGATTCGATCTTTGAATGCGAAACCCGGGGTCACATCGGCGCACAGACCCTGAATATGTCACCCCCGATCTCATTGTCAGACGTAGCGAAGGAGGCTGGGTGGTCGAACTCAATCCCGATGCATTGCCTCGGGTCGCGGTGAATCACACACCAAAACTTCATCAAACCTGGCGACAAAAGCGAAACCAATGACTATTTAAAGTCACAGCTCCAAGAAGCCCGATGGTTCGTTAAAAGCCTGAAAAGCCGAGCAGACACCCTTAAAGTCGGAACGTGCATCGTCGAGTGAGCAAATCGAATTTTTGAGAAGGGTTATTTGGCAATGAACCGATGGTGCTCGCTGATATTGCCACACGGGTTGAGATGCACGAATCGACCATCTCCCGTGTTACCACACAAAAATACATGCACACCCCACGGGGCACCTTGGAGTTGAAGTATTTCTTCTCAAGCCACGTCGGTACAGATGCCGGCGGCGAGGCATCGTCCACAGCCATTAAAGAACACCTCAAGGCGCTGATCGCTGAAGAGAATCCTAAAAAACCGTTGTCGGACAATAAATTGAGTGAATTACTCGCAGAACGCGGATTCCAAGTGGCGAGGCGCACTGTCGCAAAATATCGTGAAATGCTCGGGATCACTGGATCGAGTGAGCGCAAACAGGTCTTTTGAGGGTTTTCTGCAACCCTGAAAAAGCGCATAGTGAATGGGGGATGGAAGGCCCTCGAACAGCACAACAAGGAGAACAATATGCAAATCAGCATCAGTGGTCATCAGCTTGACGTAACAGACGCCCTCAAAAATTATGTGGCGGAAAAGCTCGAACGCATCGAACGTCATGCAGAGCACATGACGAAAGTTGATATTACGCTGACCGTCGAGAAGCAACGCCAAAAAGCCGAAGGCAATGTGCATGTTGCTGGCGCAGATATTCACGCATCGGCAGAACACGACGATATGTACGCTGCCATTGATGCGATGGCCGACAAACTCGACCGGCAATTGGTAAAACATCGAGAAAAAACCATCAGTCGGATGCACGGAAGTTAAATCCGTCCTACACTATTGAGCGGCGAGTGGATGTCGCCGCCCTTTCAACCAACACGAACCCATACTCATGCAACTGACCGAGATCATCACCCCGTCACGCGTACTGGCCAACCTGGAGGGGGGGTCGAAAAAACGTGTACTGGAACTGACTGCAGAATTTATCGCCAATGAAAGCGAACTTGATTCTGAAGAGATTTACCAAGGATTGATTGAGCGCGAACGGCTGGGATCAACCGGCATTGGCTATGGTGTTGCGATTCCGCATTGCCGATTGCCAAGCCTGGACGAGACTGAGACACGCGGTTATCTGATTCAGCTCAATCAAGGCATCGACTTTGATGCCATTGATGGGCAGCCGGTGGAATTGTTGTTCGTCTTACTGGTGCCGGAATCCACCAATCAAGTGCACCTCAACTTACTTGCAAGTCTCGCCGACTGTTTTTCCAAAGATCAGTTTCGACATGATTTACAAATGGCCACAAGCCAGGAGGAATTGTTCGATATCGCCTTGACTGCATTTCGAACAGAGCCAGCCTGATGCACTTATTGATCGTTTCAGGACGCTCAGGTGCTGGAAAATCATCCGCGCTGGGCGCTCTGGAAGATCTAAATTTTTACTGTGTCGATAATTTGCCTGTGGCGCTTTTAAAAGACGCGGTCAATACACTCAAAACAGTATCACCCGGCCGCAATCTGGCGGTCTCGATTGATATCCGAACCTTGGGGCATCCCGCTGACGTACCCGCGTTGGTCAAAGGACTTGAGAATCAAACCACACGCGTTGATGTTGTGTTCATTGATGCAACAGACGAAACACTTGCACGCCGCTTCAGCGAAACGCGGCGACTGCATCCACTCTCAGCCGGCATTGAACGCCATCACCTGTCGGCAGCACTCGAGCTTGAGCGGACGCGTTTGTTGCCCATCTGTGCTATCGCAACCTTTAAAATCGACAGCTCAGGGCTGTCCATCCACGCGCTCGGGACCAAGTCCGTGCCATGGTGGCCGGTGACTCAAAGACAGACCTGCTATTGAAGCTCCAATCGTTCGATTTAAGCGCGGGGTGCCAATGGACTCCGACACGGTATTCGATGCGAGGGCATTGCCAAACCCGCACTGGGAGTCGGACTCGCCCACTCACTGGCCAGGATGTGCCGGTTGCACTGTATTTGGAACAGTTCCCAGAAACCGAACTACTGCTCGATGAAATCGAGGCGCATGTTCGGGCCCGGCTGCCTCGCCATGCATCAACCGGACGGCAATATTTCACGGTGTCAGTAGGTTGCACCGGCGGCCAACATCGCAGCGTATATCTCACTGAAGGTTAGATAAGCGCCTCTCAAACCTTTCGGTCGATAGGCAGTTGGTGCATCGCGAGCTATCATCGAAGCAATCTTAGGAGTTTCGATGATCACCACACCTGTCACCGTCAAAAATTTGCTCGGACTGCATGCACGGGCCGCCAATCTACTCGCGCAACATGCGAGCGAATTCTCTGCTGAAGTGCAGCTCGAAGACCCGACTGCGGGTCGAAAAGTAGATGCGAATAGTATTATGCAACTCCTCATGATGGCCGCCGGACAAGGCAGTGAATTGATCTTGCACGTCGAAGGCGAAGACGAACAGGCTGCGGCGCAATCTCTGATTGCGCTATTCGATGACGGCTTTGGGGAACCTTGCGGGTGACTGATCAAAGTACCGATATCGCACCCGAGTCGAATCAGGCCACACTTGAACGGGTCAATCTCGCACTGTCGCAAGGCGCAATCGCGCGCGCGCGGCAATTGCTCAACGAGGACTTAAGCGCCCCGGACATTGCACACCTGCTCTCCTCGGTTCCACCCAAGCAACGGCAGGGGCTCTGGAACCTTGTCGACGCAGATGATCTGGCAGCCGATGTACTGTCCTATCTCGGTGAGGAGGAACGTGCAGATATTGTCTCTCGGCTCGGTCCAGAAGAACTCGCCAATCTGATCGAAAGTTTTGAGTTCGATGACAAGGTCGACCTCTTGCAAGAGCTCCCCGAGTCCGTCATCGAGGAAGTCCTACTCTCGATGGACTCACAAGACCGTCAGCGCGTGGAAGCCGTACTTTCTTATGAATACGACTCAGCCGGCGGTCTGATGAATACCGACGTGGTGACAGTGCGGCCGGATATCACAGTCGATGTAGTGCTGCGCTATATCCGCCGCTATCGTGAATTACCGCCCATGACCGATAACCTATGGGTCGTCAATCGCCGTGATCAGTTTATCGGTCAGGTGCCGATTTCAACCATCTTGATCTCTGAACCGAGCACTACAGTGCGCGAGATCATGGAAACTGAGATTGAGCCATTATTGGTCACAACCCATGAGAACGACGTTGCGCAGCGTTTCGAGCGTCTGGACCTGGTCAGCGCACCGGTCGTCAACGCGGAAGGAAAATTACTTGGTCGTATCACCATTGATGACGTGGTCGATGTAATTCGTGCATCAGCAGACCACAGCCTGATGAGTCAAGCCGGTCTCGATGAAGATGAAGACATCTTCGCACCCCTCGTGCGAACGGTGCGGCGGCGATCGGTCTGGCTTGGCATCAACTTGCTGACTGCATTTCTCGCCTCGGCGGTGATCGGCGTGTTCGAAGCCACTCTAGAGCAGGTGGTTGCGCTCGCGATTCTGATGCCCGTAGTCGCATCAATGGGTGGGATCGCCGGTACCCAAGCATTGACCATCGTCATCCGCGGGATGGCGATGGGTCGAGTGGGGTCTGCCAATATCGGTGCGCTCGTGTCGCGTGAAGTGATGATTGGCATCGCCAATGGACTGCTGTGGTCTCTGGTTGTCGGAGCAGCCGCATACATGTGGTTCGGAGACTTTACCCTCGGCTATGTAATTGCCATTGCGATCGTCATCAACTTAATAGTCGCGGCCCTAGTCGGTACCCTCTTACCAGGTTACTTGAAGTCCATGCAGATCGATCCCGCGCTTGCCGGCGGCGTGGTGTTAACCACGGTCACAGATGTGGTTGGATTTTTTGTCTTCCTGGGTGTCGCGACACTCGTCTACGCTTAGCTTCCCGCAACCATCATCCGTTGAAACAGCATCGACCCACTGGCAATCGATCGGTGTGGATCAAGATCTGAACCCACCAAAAGCAGATCATCGCGCATCATGCGATCCATATTGGATGCCACGGTGACCTCATGCACTGGATACTGAATTTCACCATCTTCAACCCAAAAACCGGAGGCACCGCGCGAATAGTCGCCATTGACCAAATTCACGCCCTGGCCCATCAGTTCGGTCACCACGAGACCGCGGTGCATCTGTTTCACAAGGGCGGCAAAGTCCATCTCACCTTGCAAATACAGATTTCTGACACCGCCTGCGTTATGGGTACTCGATAACCCGAGCCGATTCGCTGAATACAAGGACAACACGTACTGACGGAGCACGCCATCCACCACAAAACGCTGCTCACGCGTCGGCAAGCCATCGCCATCATAGGCTGAAGACCCCATCGCACCGCGCAAATGCGGACGCTCTGTCAGATTGACCCACTCAGGCAAAATCCGACTGTCAATGCGATCCAACAGGTAACTCGATTTCCGATACAACGATCCACCACTGATCGCGCTGATCACGCTCGATAACAGCCCAGATGCCATTTCGGGCACAAATAACACCGGTACTTCTGCCGTTTCACATTTACGCGGATTCAATCGCGCCAATGTCTTCCTTGCGGCTTCTTGGCCCACCCATTCGGGGGCGCGCAACTGCTCGGGGTGGCGGACTTGCGTGTATGCGTAGGAGCGCTCCCGGCTGTCACCATCTTCTGCAAGCAACACGCATGACATACCGTGGACACTTGACGCCTGCCCGACCAACAAGCCCTCAGTTGTTCCATGCACGGAAACGCCGCGCGTGCTTGAAACCGAACCACCATCCGAATTCGTTAATCGCTTGTCCTGAGACAGTCCGGCCGCTTCGACTTCAATCGCCAGTTTCAAGGCAGCCTCAGGCGTCAGATGCCACGGATGGTCGAGTTCCAGATCAGGAATGTCCTGAATAATTTGCTCCGCTGTTGCAAGCGTTGCCGCAGGATCCGGCGCGGTCACCCGCGCAATCGCAACAGCGGCTTCCAATGTTTTACGGATTGCATCGGCAGATAGATCTGTGGTGGAGGCCGTGCCTCGCGATTGACCCACAAAAGCGGTAACAGAAATGGATTGATCACGCGTCATTTCGAGCTTCTCAGGCTGACCAAGACGGGCGGTCACCTCTAATCCGAGCGACGCACTGGCCCCCACCTCACAGGCATCAGCCCCTGCCGCTTTTGACTGCTCGAGTACGTCAAACGTGATGCTTTGTGCGACTTTTTCACGTTGTGGGTTAAACTCAGTGGCCATGACAGATAGACGCTCCCTTTAAAAAACACGATATTGACCCCGACGAGACGCTGGCGGGTCCATCGAAGAGTGCGGTGAAACGCGAGATGACAGCCCTGCAAGCGCTCGGAGAGCAATTGGCAGATCTTCCTGATCGACAATTCCAGCGCATCGAATTTGCCGATGACAGCCTCAAAGAGGCCATCGCGTTTTTCCGCTCGATGCCCCCGAAACAGCACGAAGCCCGGCGGCGTCAGCTGCAATTTATTGGCAAACGCATGCGACTGGCACCGACTGACACACTGCAATCGCAGTTGGATGCAATGCAAGGTATGGACGCCGACGAAAAACGGCATCACCATCAAGCGGAGCAATGGCGCGAGCGGCTGATTTCGGACCCAAAAAGTCTGACTGAGTTTCTGCAACAGCATCCGGGCGAAAGTCAGCACCTGAACCAACTGATCCGCGCGGCCATTAAAGCCAAATCGCAAGAAAAAGACCGTGGTGAGTTTCGGGCGCTCTATCGCGCCGTGTTCGAGGCCATCGCCCATTAGGCCGTGCCGCCAACGGTCAACCGATCGACTTTGAGGCTCGGCTGACCGACGCCAACAGGAAGGCTCTGCCCATCTTTACCGCAGACACCAATCCCGCTATCGAGCGCCAGGTCGTCACCAATCATTGAAATCGCCGACATCACCTCGGGTCCATGCCCGATGAGGGTGGCTCCTTTCACCGGCGCAGTCACTTGACCGTTCTCGATTAAATAAGCTTCGCTGGCAGCAAAAACAAACTGCCCTGATGTGATATCGACTTGCCCGCCACCAAAATTGACCGCAAAAATTCCCTTCTTCACAGAGCGAATCATCTCCGCCTGAGGCACCTCACCGGCTTCCATGAAGGTGTTCGTCATGCGCGGCATCGGCAGATGCGCATAACTTTGCCGACGGCCGTTTCCAGTGGGTTCAACTCCCATTAATCGAGCATTGAGCTTGTCCTGCATATAGCCCACCAGAATGCCATCTTGGATCAGCACATTGCGCTGGCTCGGCCGACCTTCGTCGTCAATGTTCAGCGATCCACGTCGATCGGCTATGGTCCCATCATCGACGACGGTCACGCCGCGCGCTGCGACCTGCTGACCGATCTTGCCCGAGTAGAAGCTCGATCCCTTCCGGTTGAAGTCGCCCTCCAAGCCATGACCAACAGCCTCGTGTAATAGTACGCCTGGCCATCCCGAGGCCAAAACAACAGGCATTTCACCTGCCGGGCAGTCCACCGCATCCAGATTAATCAGTGCCTGGTCCACCGCTTCCTGAACTAAGGTATCCGCATGGGCCTTGGTCATCAGACGCGCCAGGTCGTAACGCCCACCGAGCCCGGCACTGCCTCGCTCTCTGCGGCCGTTTTGCTCGGCTAATACAGACACAGATAAACGCACTAACGGGCGTACATCGGCTGCCAAGGTGCCATCGGTCGCCGCCACCAACACCTCGCGATAGGAAATCGTCAGTGACGCCTGGACTTGAATCACGCGTGGATCGCGTGCCCGCGCATGCGCATCCAACTCTAACAGATAGGCAATTTTCGCTTGTGAGGCGCGTTCTGGAATTGGGTTCACAGCGGCATAGAGTCGTGGCGTACTGACCCGGTCGAGGTTAATTCCGCCGCGTGGAGCACGGCCATCTTGGATTGCAACGGCCACCTGAGCAGCTTCTCGGATGCGCTGTGCACTGATCTCGGAACTGTAGGCAAACCCTTGGCGGTCACCAGCGCAGGCGCGCACTCCAACCCCTGCATCACAGTGAAAACTCGCCTCCTTCACTTCACCGTCTTCGAGTGAAAATGATTCTGCTTCCGCACGTTCGAAAAACAAATCCGCGAAATCGACTTCGCCAACAGCCAGCTCTCCGACTAAGGTACCTAAATCATCCAGCGCCAAGCCACCCGGCGCTAATAGAGTGTCACTGATCGTCTGTAACGGCGTCGACATTCGGCTCGTCCTTTTGTTTGTTCGAAAATGGTGGAATCAATCTAACTTTGGGGTCGTCGAAAGATCCTTCAATCCGGTAGTCCGTTTTGCCGACCTTAATGATCTTTGTTCCGAGCGCTTTCTCAACCAAATAGATCACCCCACCGATCTGCGGGGCCCCAAGCAAGACAGATGCAAGCGGCAGATTGTTGGTCAGTGGAATGTCCACTTCAAGCGTTTGATTGAGTGTTTGGCTGCGCAGATTGGCGTTGCCCGTTAACCGGAAGCCTGCTGAAGGGCCCTGCATGGCCAGTTCGGGATCCAATGTGAGCACAGCTGAATCGAGTTGTCCTCGCGCGGACACGCGATCAAAAGCGACACCAGGCTGCACCAAATCGAGGAAGTCCAGCCGCAGGCGACGGGTCAGCGCCTCGATATTCAAAATACCGAATAATCGGAGCACTTCAGCGGAGTTTCCTAAATCGAAGAACCGCCCATTCTCCAACTGCAACTGAAATTGCCCAGTGGCAGTCAACATCGAAAAAGCCAAGGGCGAACCCGACCAAGCCAAATCGGCTGAAAACTGTCCTGCTTTCGCCTCCAATAAGGGCTCGCTCTCATTCACGCGCAGAAAGCCACCGAGAGCGGGGCCATCTGCACGCAGCACAAGTGCCGTCTCCCCACCCTCTGGTGCACCAGTCCACGCCAGCTCTCCAAAAAACCGCTGCCCGTCTCGGGTAAAGGCGAGGCGCGTCACATCCAAGCGGGATGCACCACTGACCACAACCAACTCAAGATCTTGATAGCGTTTCTCACCCCGGCGAAGATCACTGACTTGAATCCGGGCGGACGGCAAGCTACCGGGGTCAAACCCCACCAATGGATCATCCCCGGGTGGTGCCAAAAAATCGCTCGCGGGCGCTAAGATCAAGCGTTCTAAATTGATTGCAACCGGCGCTTCACCGAGCCGCTGCACCCGTCCTGCGAGCTCTTCGCCGGCAAAGGAGACTTCGAGCGAGTCCGGACGCAGATTGACAGCAGCCTGATCGACCTTGAGCGATGTCTCTCCAACTCGAACGCGTTCAAGATTCAACAAAAGTGACACAGTATTGTCTTGATCTGCATCACCGGGTAGCTGTGCCCAATCCAGCAAGTCGATTTCTGGGGTGACCACGGAGAGCGCCAAGGGCCGCTGATCGAGTCGTGCAGAGACTCGCGTGTCGGCAAAGATCTGCGCGGTCATCTGCTGCGCATCACCGGCTTGATTCAACTCGACCAAAATCGCACCGGGCGTAGCGGCCGATTTCGTCAGTGGGAACGGGAGCTGACTCTCAATTCCCACCCCGTCAGTCTGCAGCAACACCTGCAACAGGCCACTCTGTTGCTGGATCTTCGCGGTCCAATCAGCAGCGCCTGAGAGCAATGCCTCAGAAAAACCCAACCCCACGAGCTGACTCACATTCTGTGTCGCCAATCGACCTGAGGCCTCGACCTCAACGCCATCGTCATCGGCAACCACATCGAGCGTGATTGCATCACCCAGCAGCGCCCCAGAGAGCGATGAGGCCCGAAATCCGCTCTCAAGGTTATACTCTGCACGACCAACCAACCCAGTAATTGGCTCATTAAGTCCGGTGATTCCCACGGTCAGATCTTCGGTCTCGATCGCAACAATGCCACGCGGCGCAGCGCCTTCAACCGGTGCCAATAGATCGACTTGACCCGTCAAGCGCCCGTCAAAAATGACATCACGTCCGAGGGCATCGGGTTTGATGCCAGCGCCATCCAACACGCGAAGCGCAGTCTCTGCATCGCCACTTAATGCGCCGCGAATAGACAACAATTCGGCATCCGCGTCGGTTTGTCGCACATCGACATCACCAACAGTCAGTCCACCGAACTCGGCATCCATGAGTTGCACCCGAGCACGTTTACCCGAAAACCTGACCTCCCCATCAGCACCTGAGAACGCCGGCCATTGTTCAAGCGGCCGAAGCCGGTAGGTCGCCATCGGAAATGCATACTGAGCTCGCGACGATTGCGATCAATATTGTCGCCCAGGGGACCTGAGTAGGAGATTCGCCCGCCCCGCACCGCGACCGATTCAATACCGCGTAACAAAAACGCGCTGATATCAGTTTCAAGATCGATCGGCAGGAGACTCGGTAGGGCCTGCGCGTTCGCATCCGCCAAAAGCTCCACATGCATGGATTGCTCACCCTCTCGCGGCAAATCCAATCGCAAACTTCCAACAACGTGCTGGTGCGCGTCAGCAACCAACAAGTTTTCGCCACGAATCACCAGTCCCTGTTCACTTCGATCAAACGCGAGCGCACCAGAGAGACGCTGAGACTGCCATGGCATTGGGAAAATATCAGGTAAGGCAAAATCACCTGAGACCGACTCAAAGTCGAAAACGCCGCGCGTACCTTCAGCATGAATCTCGCCCGAAACAGGACCAATCTGTGGAATTCCGCCAAAGGCTTGGATGTCAAAGCGATCCACACGTGCTTGCAACACCGGTAATTGCGAAGGCGACCACTGCAACGCAAGATTGGAAAGGTCAAAACTGGGCTGATTGCCGGTCAATAAACGTGTGAGCTTGGGGTCTGGATCGATTGGCTTGAGGGCCTGATGCAAATCGAGGCCATTTATCGCCAGCGCCGGAATCTGTGCAGAAAGCAGATTGTCGCTCCACGATACAGCTGCGCCATCCGCACTCAGTACAACACCAGGAAGATCGGCGCGACCCGAATCAATGGCGAGGCGAGCCTGCGTTGCAGACTCCAGTTCCAGTCGCCCGGTAAGCGATGCATTGATCTGGATAGGTGATTCAGATCGCGCATCCATCTGAAACTGCCCAGTGACCGGCGCAGACTCAAGTAACACGAGCCAAAGCGCGAGATCCAGCTCACGGTCCATGTCCGCATAGCCCTGCCACGGGATCGGAAATCCAGTCGCCGTTGTGCGCAACCTGAGCTCATGCCCCACTTCGCGATCCGCGGGATAACGCCAATCCAGTTCAATGGGTAATGACAAATCTTCGGTTACAAGCCGAGTACGCGCGATGACGCCGCGCCTAGGGTCCACCTCTAACGATAAGCGCTCGCCGAATACGCACCGCACATCGAAATTGTAGAGCTTGGATGGCCCCAAGGGGCGTGAGAGGCCATGCTGCAACTGGGCCATCAGACCGGGCCCAGATGGCCGTCTGGTGTCGCCCCCACCATCGGATTGGTGACTGACGAGCTCACCCTCGTCCAGAACCAACTGATCCACGATCAGTTCACCTGAAAAAACGCTCTGCGGAACGTTGATCAGCATCTGCACGCGACGCACCTCAAGGCGGCCCTCTGGGCGCTCAACGACCAGATTGAGGGCTTCCAGGTAAGGACCCGCCCATGATGCTCTTGCACCGATTTCAGAGACGGTCACTGTCGCTCGGAAACGCTCAGACAGCATCACCTCGATCTCAGGGCGCCATTGATTCACCGTGGGCAAGGCGGCCAGCATCAGAGCCTGCATTAACGCCAGCCCGACGATCACAACGCTACCAAAAGCCATCAGTTGCCTCTTCACGACAACACGACCTCAAAGCGATCCTGACTGAAAGACGCATCGACTTGCAGACGGATTGGGCGATGAATGAAGGCTTCCAGATCAGCCAATGCATCGGACTCTTCATCAATCAACCGATCAATGACAGCCGGAGCCGCAATGACTGTGGTCTTATCGGCAGAATAGGCACGCGCCTCACGGAGAATCGCACGAAAAATATCATAACAGACGGTCTCTGCCGTTTTGACCTGGCCGGTTCCACGACACACTGGACAGGGTTCTTGCAGTAATTCAGACAACCGCTCACGTGTGCGCTTTCGGGTCAGCACCACAAGCCCCATCTCATTGAAGCCACTCACCCGGGTTTTCACAGGATCTTGATCTAATGCACTCTCGAGTGTTCTGAGGACTTGGCGCTGATGCTCCGCTTCCTGCATATCGATGAAATCAATCACAATAATGCCACCGAGGTTTCGGAGCCGAAGTTGGCGTCCAATAGCGACAGCCGCCTCCAAGTTGGTCCGAAAGACCGTCTGCTCAAGCGTGTGTGCGCCAACGAAGCGTCCCGTATTGACATCCACCGTAGTCATCGCCTCGGTTTGATCAATCACCAAGTACGCGCCGGACTTCAGCTCAACCTGGCGACCCAGCGCACGCTCAAGCTCTGTCTCCACCTGATACAGATCGAACAGGGGACGATCGCCAGTGTAATGACTCAAAAGGGGGCTCACTTCAGGCATGTATTTCTCGGCGAAGGCCGATAACTTAGCGAAGGTCTCCGCCGAGTCCACCAGAACGCGCTCGGTATCACGGCGAATCTGATCTCTGACCAAGCGATGCGTGAGGGGCAAATCCTCAAACAGGAGCTGTGGCGGTTTCGCGGCGCTCTGGGCGACACAAATGTCATCCCAAACCCGCTTTAAATAGCTGAGATCATCGACGAAATCCTCTTCGCCGTGACCATCGCCTGCGGTTCTGACAATCACGCCGCAGGCAAGGCTCAGTCGATTGAGCGCGTCCTGCGCCCGCTGTTTCAAATGCTCTCGGGTGCTTTCATCCTCAATCCGTTGACTGATTCCAATGTGCGAGGCAAAAGGCATTAATACGAGGTGGCGGGCAGCCAAGGACACCTCTGCAGTTAATCGGGCACCCTTGGTTCCGGTTGGATCCTTGATGACTTGCACAAGTAATGACTGGCCCTCCGTGACCAATCGATTGATCGGGAGTTCCCGTGACGCCTCGTCAAGCGGCAGATCCTTGGCATGCAAAAATGCACTGCGCTCGAGGCCGACATCCACGAAACACGCCTGCATCCCAGGAAGAACGCGAATGACCTGCCCCAGATAGACATTGCCCACCAGACCTCGGTGGGTCGCGCGCTCGATTAAGATGTCCTGCACCATGCCCTGCTCGACCACAGCCACCCGGGTCTCCAGCGGGGTAAAGTTCAACAGGATTTCATGGCGCATCGCTCAACAGGGCCTCTAGTTCAACAAGGGGCAAGCCCACAACATTCGTATACGAGCCTTCGATTCGACGCACAAATCGTGCCGCTAACCCCTGGATTCCGTAGCCGCCAGCTTTATCTTGAGGCTCACCCGACAGCCAGTACGTTTCGCACTCAGCTTGGGTCAGGACTCGCATCGAAACATCCGTGCAGACAACATCCGTGCGGACATCACTGGCCTGTATGATACAGAGCCCAGTATAAACCTGATGGGTCTGCCCTGATAATACGCTCATCATGCGCAAAAAATCGGCTTTATCTCGGGGTTTGTTGAGAATCTGCCCACAAACGCTGACTGTGGTATCTGCCGCAATGACCGCTTCATTCGGGCCCGCCTCATGCGCCACTGTCCGCGCTTTTAATTCGGCAAGGCGCCGCACATAGCTATCCGGCGCTTCCCCTGGAAGCAGTGACTCATCCACGTCCGCGACGACGACGCGAAAATCCGATGTGAGCTGAGACAGGAGTTCGCGACGGCGAGGCGATTGACTCGCCAAGATCATGAGGTTCGAACCTCCGGCTCCCCAGTCAAATGCGCCAGCCACTCAAATAATAGTCGCATCGGAGCCCACGCCAATGCAGTACACAGCGCCTGCACGACCAGTAATAGAAATTCAGGATCCTGACCGGTCAACGTCCGCCCCCAGTACGACGCTGCCGCAGCAAGCAGTAATACTAAAAAGACCACCACAGATTGCCGCAACCAGTTGACCTGTCGAACCCGAGGCCCAAGCAAAGTCAGTAAGTACGCCAACAAAGCGAAAATCAGCGCGTGCAACCCCAAGGCTGTGCCATATGCCACGTCCATCGGGATTGAGGCCAACATCAACAAGGTCATCGACAGCCGATAATTCCGCATCAGCGCCCACCACACAACGAAAAGCACGCCAAAATGCGGCAAGACCAACGCCATCGCACTCGGAAACGGAATGGCAATCAGTAGCAAGGTAACGATCAACGTCACAACAAAGGTCACGAACCACCTCGCTCTGACACATCCACCATCAACAGTGACAGGCGACTCAACGGTGCCACCGGCTCGGCCACAACCCGAACGAAGGGCTGCCCTGGTGAACGAATCACCTCGGTCACATAAGCGACCGGAATGCCGGGCTGAAACCGCCCACCGAGGCCAGAGGTCTCGATCAGATCGCCAATCACGATATCAACCGTATCAGGCAGATTTCTGAGCTCCAATTGATCCAGGCGGCCAACCCCCATCGCAATTGAACGGACGCGTGTTCGCGTTACCTGGACCGGCAACTGATGCGTTGAGTCCGTCATCAGTAGCACGTCCGAGGCATGTGGATACACCATCACAACTTGTCCAACCAACCCATCCGCAGACAACACGGGCTGACCAACCACAACTCCAGCCAACTGGCCTCGGTTGATGGTCGCACGGTGCACAAAGGGGTCATTGGATAAACGCTGAATTTGTGCCTGCAACAAGCGCTCATTCACGCGCTCTCGCACACTCAGTAAGCGGCGTAACTCACTGTTTTCAGCCCGCAGCGTCTGCAGTTTCAGCTGCTCCGTCCGTAAGCGCTCATTTTCTAACGCGAGCGATTCCAGTCGTTCGACGAGACGAGAATGGCCGACAGCCCAATTTCCGATATGACCCACGGTCACACTCGGCAATGCGGCAAGTTGCTCGACGGGCCACAACATTGTTTTCACAACTTGCCGGACGCCATTTAGCGCATCGAAACGGACATCAATAAACATGACCGCCACAGAAAACGTCGCCGCAATCATCAGGCGAACAGCGGCGACACTGGTCTGGGAAAACAGCGGCCGCATGGCGTTAAACGCTTAGTCTGAGTTGAACAGATTGAACGATGCGCGATCGATCAATTCAAGCGCCTTACCACCGCCGCGCGCGACGCAGGTCAGGGGATCATCAGCGATCAACACTGGCAGTCCTGTCTCCGCAGACAATAGTTCATCGAGACCACTCAACAGCGCACCACCGCCGGTCAACACAATGCCACGCTCGGCAATATCCGAAGCCAACTCAGGCGGCGATTGTTCGAGTGCGTTTTTCACTGCAGACGTAATTTGCGCCAGTGGTTCTGAGAGCGCTTCTTGAATCTGATTCGAGCGCAGCGTCAGCTGTTTCGGAATACCTTCTGCCAAATTGCGTCCGCGGACGTCAATTTCCATCTCGTCTTGACGTGGCACAGCAGTGCCAATTTCATGCTTGATGCGCTCAGCGGTTGAATCACCAATTAATGTTCCAAAACGTCGGCGGACGTAGCCGACCACAGCCTCATCAAACCGGTCACCGCCAACACGCACCGATTCAGAAAAGACGATGCCATTTAGGGAGATAATCGCAATTTCAGTTGTACCACCACCCACGTCGACCACCATCGAACCACTGGCATCGTCAACTGGCAATTCCGCACCCAATGCAGCAGCCATCGGCTCTTCGATGAGGAATACTTCGCGCGCGCCTGCACCCAAAGCCGATTCTTTGATCGCCCGACGCTCGACCTGCGTCGATTGCGCAGGAACGCACACCAGCACACGCGGCGAGGGCCGAATCATCGAGTTCTCATGCACCTTGCCGATAAACAACTGCAACATCTTCTCGGTCACATGAAAATCAGCAATCACGCCGTCTTTGAGTGGTCGAATCGCAACGATATTGCCAGGTGTGCGACCCAACATTTTTTTCGCTTCAATCCCCACAGCCGCGACAGACCGCTGTGTGCCGACTGTGCGGATCGCCACCACCGATGTCGTCCAACTTGAATTCCCTTACCTTTCACATAGATCCAGCGTGTTCGCTGTTCCAAATCAATGGACAGATCGTTAGAAAACAAACCGCGAATAGCTTTAAACATCGGTGCTTTATCCTATTAGGCCGGAGCGCAATAAAACATGGAGTCTATCTGGGCTGGCCGTATTGCTCTAGCCTTATGCTAGCATGCATCCTTTTCTACCGAGACATCTAAGCCACGGAGACCTCTATGTCACTTGTTGCCGCGGACATACGACGCGTTGCAAAACTCGCGCGAATCGGGCTCACAGAGACCGAAACCGACCAAATCCTCGAGAAACTCAACGCCATTCTTACTCTAATTGATCAAATGCAGTCGGTGAACACAGACGGTATTGAACCCATGGCCCACCCTCTCAAATTGACACAAACATTGCGAGCAGACGTCGTCACGGAAACCGATCAACGTGCGCTGTATCAAACCGTTGCACCGGCAGCAGCAGATGGCCTCTATCTCGTCCCACGGGTGGTCGAATGAGCCAACTCACCGACATGACATTGGCTGAACTGCAGGATGCCCTACACAGCCAATCTATATCCAGCGTGGAGATTACCGAGGCTTTTCTGGATCGGATCGATGCCCTCAACCCCGATCTCAACGCATTCATCACAGTGACTGCAGAGCAGGCAATTAAACAAGCGAAGGCTGCCGATCAGCGCGCGCCCAAGGGAACGCGACCCCTGTCACTGGGCTTCCCCCTTTTGCACCAAGGCATCCTCTCTGAAAGCTGTGGGTCAAAAATTCTCGCGAACTTCGTCTCTCCGTACGATGCCCATGTTGTCGATCAATGCCTGACTGCTGGCATGGTGACACTTGGCAAACTCAACATGGATGAGTTTGCCATATATGATCTGAAAGTAAAAAATTTCCTTTATGACCATACAAAACTACTAAGTTGCCTCACGCAGAGTTGCCTGGCACACGAGAAACCTCAGGTGTTCTGCCAATCTGCAGTGCTGCCAGAACTCAGTGTCCTTAAAATGTCCACGACAGCAGATACCGGAGGATCGATCAGCCTTGCCGGCTTGCCCAGCCTTCACAGGCACCTCGGGCATCAAACCCCACCTATGGACGCGTCAGTCGTTTCGGCATGGTCGCCTATGCCTCGAGCTTGGATCAGGGTGGTCTGATTGCGCAAAATGCCGAAGATCTGGCGATCGGTTTGCAAATTATTGCGGGCCATGACCCCAAAGACTCAACGAGTGCATCGATGGATGTGCCGGATTATCGCGCTGCCCTGAACACCCCGCTCACGGGGTTGCGCATCGGTTTACCTGTCGAGTTCTTCGATGCACGACTGGACCCGCAGATGCACGAGAAAATAGCTGATGTCATCGCCGCATTTGAGTCACTCGGGGCGACAGTCAAGCAGGTTCAGCTTCCGCACGTCGCTGAATCCATCCCTGCCTACTACGTCATTGCACCTGCCGAAGCGAGCGCCAATCTCTCGCGCTTCGACGGCGTGCGCTATGGCCATCGCGCGGAGAATCCAGAGGACTTGATGGATTTGTACGAGCGGTCCCGTGCCGAGGGGTTTGGCCTCGAAGTCAAACGCCGGATATTAATCGGAACCTATGCGTTGAGTGAGGGATATTTTGATGCCTACTACAAAAAGGCACAGCAAATCCGCCGCCTGATTCAGAACGATTACAACCATGCGTTCACCGAATGCGATTTAATTCTCAGTCCCACGACACCTTCCACTGCATTCGAAATCGGCGCAAAGTCCGAGGACCCAGTCGCCATGTACCTAGAGGACATCTACACCGTCGCCACAAACCTCGCGGGGCTTCCTGGTGGGTCTTTTCAGGCCGGATTCCTCGATGGATTGCCAGTGGGGTACCAGCTGACCGGGCCCGTTTTTGCGGAAGCTCGCATTTTGAATGCAGCCCATCAGCTTCAGTTGACCACACAATGGCATCGCCAACGTCCGGAGGGTTTAACACATGTATGAAGTGGTCATCGGGCTTGAAGTGCATGTACAACTGGCCACCGATTCAAAAATGTTCTCAGGATCTTCCACGCGCTTTGGACAGGAGCCCAACACGCAGGCATCTCTGGTCGATTTAGCGATGCCCGGCGTCTTACCCACGCCCAATGCACGCGCATTTGAGATGGCGGTCAAATTCGGTCTCGCAATCGATGCAGAGATCGGTCGGAAATCCGTATTTGACCGGAAAAACTATTTTTACCCCGACCTTCCGAAGGGCTATCAAATCAGTCAATTCGATGCACCGATCGTTGGCAAAGGTCGCGTCAACATCACTTTGGAGGATGGCTCGACAAAGACCATCAATGTGACCCGTGCGCATCTTGAAGAGGATGCTGGGAAAAGTATCCATGACGCCTTCGATGCACAGACCGGCGTCGACCTCAACCGGGCAGGAACGCCGTTACTTGAAATTGTGTCTGAGCCCGAACTTCGATCGGCCAAAGAGGCCGTCGCCTATCTGCGCGTGATCCACTCGCTGATTCGGTATCTAGAGATCTCCGATGGCAATATGGCGGAAGGCTCCATGCGGTGTGATTGCAACGTCTCCATTCGACCAAAAGGAACAACCGAACTGGGCACACGGACCGAAATCAAAACGTCAATTTTTCGTTTTGTGGAAAAGCCATTAACTCGGAAATTCAGCGGCAAATCGAGATCGTGGAAGATGGCGGACGACCATCCAAGAAACGCGACTGTGTCGACCCAGAGACTCGGCAGATGAGCGCTCCATGCGGTCCAAAGAAGGAAGCCAATGACTATCGCTACTTCCCGGACCCCGACTGTGTTACCTGCGGTGCCTGATGAATAGTAGCTTCATCGCGGCTTGCCGGGCCGGTCTCCTGAGCTCCTGAGGCACGTAAATCACGTTATATGTGCTTCTGAGTATGGCATCACCGACTATGACGCCAGCGTCCTTGTAGCCGACCGTGACGCCGCTGACTATTTGCCGCGGTTAGTAACAGGTTCGGGAAAGGGCAACTTGCAGCCAACTGGGTCGTCCATGGGCAGTGTCCTTTCTTGCCGAACTCAACCAATCAAACCAGCTCCATGAGAATTCCCGGTCATGCAGAACAACTCGCCCAGCTCATTGACGCATCAAAGACGAGATGTTGAATTCAAAACAGCCAAAAGCGTGTTTGAGGCGCTGATGCAACATGAGGGCTCGGTGGAGAGATCATCGAACGTCGCGGCCTCATCCAGGTCACAGACACTGTGGCGCCATTGAGACTATTGCTGATGAAGTCATCGCAGAGAACCCAGACCGCGAGCAATTAACGCGCAAGTGACGCGCCTGACGACAAGCGCGGCAAGATGATTGGTTTTTGTCGGCCGTAAGATGAAGAAATCAGGTGGGAAGCCAATCCACAAGCCGTTAATTCGATTCTGGCATCCAAGCTCTCAGGCTGAACCACACACTGGACAATTGGGATCCTTTCGATATCGGAAGGATTGCCAAGCCATTTGTTTGGCAGAGAAGCGCGATAACCGACCCACCAGTCGGTCAGGCCATCCCAACACAACGCCAATCACCTCGACTGCTTGCATTGTCCCAAGTAAGCCAACGACTGGACCCAAAACACCGGTTTCTGCACAGGTCGCCTCGACCTCAGGAACATCTGGCACCAAGCATGCGTAACATGGGTTCTGCCCGTCACGCGGGTCAAGGGTCGTGATTTGCCCTTCCAAACCTAAGGCTGCGGCAGACACGAGCGGCTTCTTATGCCGTAACGCCAATCGATTGGCCATAAACCGTGTCGCAAACCGATCGGTGCAATCAGCGATCACATCCACGGAGTGCATCAGTGCGTCGAGATTGTGCTCCTCGGCATCCATTGGCAACGTGTTGACTTCGACCCAAGGATTAATCGATGCAATCCGTGTCTGCGCCGAGACAACTTTCAGCTCACCCAAGGTGTCTTGGCTGTGAATGATTTGACGATGCAAGTTCGTCGCATCGACCCGGTCACCGTCGACTAACGTGAGGCGACCAATTCCGGCAGCGCCAAGATACAGCGACACCGGACTACCCAACCCTCCGACGCCCAGAATAAGCACATGGGCACGTCGCAATTGTTCTTGTCCCGCAACATCCACATCGGTGAGCAAAATCTGCCGTGCATAATGCAGTAACTCATCATCTGTCATCGACTGCCCTCATCGTCGTTACACGGTCACGCCCCGCTAAATCGGGAACGCATGCCAACACGTCCCAACCAAGCTTACGCGCGGTGGTCGCGATCCGTCCATGCTGCTCTGGGCCATGTTCAAGGAGCAGCACTCCCCCGAATTGCAGATGGCATGATGCCCGTTCGAGAATTCGCTCAATCACCGCAAGACCTTCTTTCTCGGCGAACAGGGCGAGTGCAGGCTCATAGTCCCGAACCGAAGGCTCAACGCGGTCATCGTTTGGATCAATATAAGGCGGATTGCAGACAATCAGATCAAACTGTCCCAGTCCTTCGAACAGATCAGTGACGACCCAATTCACAGAAAGCGACAAGTGATCCCCATTGGCACGCGCCACATCAATAGCGTTCGGTGAAATATCAGCGCCAGTGACTGACAAATCCGGGCAGCGCGCCTTCAATGCCAGCGCGAGCGCGCCCGAACCGGTGCATACATCCAACACCGACTGCGGTTTGGTCGAATGCATATGAGCCAGTGCCGCATGCAAAAGCACCTCTGTATCCGGCCGCGGAATCAGCACATCTGGCGTCAGTGTCAGGCGTAATGCATCGAAGTAGGTCCAACCGAGCAAATAGCCAAGCGGCTCGCCATCCTGCGCGCGTTCGGCAAGCGCCAAAACCTGTTCCACCTGGCTGTTTGATAGTGCAGATTGCGGCGAGAGCAGTTGATCCATGTGCGATAAACCGCAGACTGCTTGCACAATTTGAGACCATTCACGGACCGTCCAATCGGCCACACGAACCCTTGGATCTTGCCTGAGTACCTCGAGGTTCATGCTGTTTCGAGCTTGGACAGCAACTCAGCCTGATGCTCAGACACCAATGGATCAATCACCATCTCACAGGCGCCCTCCATCATCTCATCTAATCGATACAAGGTCAGATTGATCCGGTGGTCTGTGACACGACCTTGGGGGAAATTGTAGGTGCGGATGCGCTCAGATCGGTCTCCGGAGCCGACCAGCGACTTTCGCTCACTCGCCTCTTTCGCATCGGCTTCCTGTCGCGCAGCGTCCTCAAGTTTCGCCTGCAATAGACTCAGCGCACGGGCCTTGTTTTTGTGTTGCGAACGCTCATCTTGACACTCCACGACAACACCAGTTGGGATGTGCGTCACCCGAATCGCAGAGTCGGTTTTATTCACATGCTGTCCACCAGCACCGCTGGCTCGAAACGTATCAATCCGCAAGTCTTTGCTGTCTATCGTGGTTTCAGCGCGGGGGTCGGACTCAGCCAAGACTGCAACCGTGCAGGCGGATGTATGAATACGCCCCTGTGATTCGGTGGCTGGCACACGCTGGACGCGGTGTGCGCCGGACTCAAACTTCAATTGCCCGTAGACACGCTCGCCGCTGATACGCACCACAACTTCTTTGTATCCACCAAGCTCCGCTTTGGACTCCGAGACAACCTCCGCGCGCCAGCCGCGTTGCTCGGCATAGCGAAGATACATCCGAAGCAAATCCCCTGCGAACAAGGCCGCCTCATCGCCGCCTGTGCCTGCACGAATCTCTACATAGGCATTTCGGGCGTCTGTGGGGTCTTTGGGAATGAGCGCCAACTGCAACTCGGCCTCGACCGCCGAAAGGGCCTGTTTCACATCAGGCATCTCGCTTTCTGCAAGCTCACGCATTTCACGGTCGTCACCGTTGAGGTAGTCCGTGAGGTCGGTCAAGTCGTTTTGCAGCATCTGATAGCGCTTCACCAAGCCAACCACAGGACCGATCTCACTGTATTCTTGCGAGAAGGCAACGAAACGCGACTGATCACCGATGACATCGGGATCCGACAACAAAGCCGAGAGCTCCTCGTGCCGGTCCACCAACTGCTCTAGACGCGCGACGAGTGTGGACTTCATGAGGGCTCCTCATCGTCTGGGGTCTCAGAAACATCAAACAAGCGATTCGCTGCCTCAATCAGCGACAGATCGCCCTGCTCTGCCGCACTTCGAAGCGCGACGGTGGGCGCATGCATGAGTTTGTTCATGAGGTTACGGGAGAGTTGCGCCACAACCTCATCGGCTGGTCGCCCGCCTTCGAGTGCTTTCATCGCGCGCGTGAGCTCTGCTTCGCAAATTGTCTGACTTCCCTCACGCAGCGCGCGGATGGTATCGACCGCGCGATAGCCACGAATCTCGCGTTGCCAATCGTCCAGCGCATCGGCTATCAGCTGCTCCGCTTGGCGCGCAGCCTCCTGGCGCTGCTCCAAACCCTCTTCAACCACTGCGTTGAGATCATCCACCGAGTACAGGTACACAGAATCTAGGTCGCCGACCTCTCGCTCGATATCTCGGGGCACCGCAAGATCCACCATGAACATCGGTTTTTGCCGACGGATTTTCTGTGCGCGCTCCACCATCCCTTTACCGAGGACAGGCACGGGTGAGCCAGTCGACGCGATCACTATATCGGCCGTTGCGATTCGATCACCCAGGGCATCTAACGGCCAGGCATATCCATCCACAGCCGCCGCCAAAGTTTCTGCGTTCGCGAGCGTTCGGTTCACCACATCAATCCCTCGAACACCTTGGCCGGCAAGATGCTCCGCGACCAATTGAATGGTTTCGCCGGCACCGACTAACACTGCATGACAGGTTTTTAAATCGGTGAAAATGCGCCCCGCGAGCGTGACGGCCGCATAGGCCACAGAAACCGGGTTTCGGCCAATCGCTGTTTCTGTCCGGATTCGCTTGGCGACCGTCAAAACCTTGGCGAAGGCCTGCTCAAGCTCTGCTCCTGTCGCCTGCGCATCGCGCGCTTGGCGCATCGCTTCCTTGAATTGTCCCATGATTTGCGGCTCTCCCAGCACGAGCGAATCGAGGCCGGCCGCAACCCGCATCATATGTTGTGCTGCACGCAAATCATGAAAGCGATAAATATGCGGTGAGAGCACTGCTGCATCCACACCATGAAAGTGCGCAAGCCAACCGATCAGGTCAGGCTCCACCCCAGCGTCGACAGCCAAGAAAAGCTCAGTACGGTTGCAGGTCGACAGAATCGCCCCCTCTCGAACCCCCATAAACTGTGTGCGTAAATGCCGCAGCGCTTCAGGCAGGCGAGCGGCATCAAAAGCCACCTGCTCACGCAAGTCGACCGGCGCCGTGGTATGGTTGAGACCAAGAGCTAATAGAGCCATTCAGGAAGTGACGAAATCCATGTTTGCACAGTGGCCGGATTGTAACAGAGCTTGCGCTATCTGGGTCTGTCTGCTTTTAGCAGCATGCCAACCACTGGCCCGCACAAGCACCGGAGCTCCGGCCGCACAGGTCACACCCGGGGATTCCAGTGCACCGGCCAGTGCCGCTGGAAAAATCTTGTTGGCTGAAGAACTTCTTGCAAACAATCAATTGGATGCCGGTTTAACGCTATATCTCATGGCCGCCAACCAATCTCAGCAGCCCGAGATTGCCCAACGTGCCGCTTTTCTTGCACGCCAAGTCGGATCACCAGAGCAAAGCAAACAGGCCCTCGCACGCTGGCTTGTATTGGCTCCAGACGATCTTTCGGCGCATGAGGCCTCGTTTATCTCAGCCACGGAACAGAATCGATTTGACGAAGCTGAAACTGAGCTTGACGCGATCCTTCATCTCAATCCGGGATACACGGGACATTGGCTCGCAAGCTTCTGGGCCGGCTTGCCCGCGCAATCGCAAACACAGTTTTCAGCGCTCCTTACGCGTGTCGCTGCCAAACATGACAACACATCCCTTGCTATCGTCGTGACTGAAATCAAGAATCGTGAATCGTCTGATTCTGGGACTGACTGGATCGATGCATGGATCGCAGCACATGGTCTTGATTCGTCTGTCGCGCTGTATCGTGCACAACTGTTTCTTCCAGATCGCAAACGCGCAATGGCGCAATTGGAGCGCTATCCAAATTATCAGACTGATGCAGGCATCCTGTCTCAACTTGGGCGTTGGCATGGGTCTGAGGGAGACGCGGTGCGTGCACGCGAGCTTCTTCAAAAAGCGGTTCAAATCGATCCAAGCCGCCACCAAGACGCCTTAACTTTAGCGCTCTTACTGCTCCAAGACGAGGAATTCGCCGACGCCGAAATCCGTCTCAAAGCACTACTGGCTCAAGAACGGTTTCGGCCAAATGCCTATTACCACCTCGGTGAAATCGCCCTAGCGCTTGAGGAACATCAACTCGCGATCGACCGATTCTTGCGGGTCGACCAAGGTGAGCTCATTGTCGAGGCACGAAAACAACTGGCCCAACTGGCAGTCGCCACTGGCCAACCTACGCAAGCAGATCGGTGGTTTGCCGAGGCACGGTTGTTATTCACGCCATTTCAGCAACAACTGATTTTGGCGGAAGCTCAATTCCGCTCATCGCGCGGAGAAGCGGCAGCGGCGATTCCCATACTCACCGAAGCGTTGGCGCGAGAGCCCAATGATCGGCAAATCTTGTACACCCGTGCACTGGCGTATGAAAGTATCGGAAATATTGCAGGAGCAGAAGCAGACCTCCGCTCAATCCTGACGCAAGATCCAGAGGATCCTGACGCACTCAATGCACTGGGCTACACGCTGGCTGATCGGACGGACCGCTTCGATGAGGCCCTGATCTTGATCGAGAAAGCGCTCAGCAAAAAGCCGAATTCGGCAGCGATTTTGGATTCCATGGGATGGGTGCTGTTTAAGCTTGGACGCGTGGTTGAATCAGTTCCGTACTTCGAAAAGGCTTGGGCTATTGTCCAAGATCACGAAATTGCCGCGCATTATGGCGAGGTTCTTTGGACGCTCGGCCGGAAACTTGAAGCCCAGCAGATTTGGCAACAAGGCTATGAATCGACCCCAGAAAGTGACAAGATTCGGGACACAATTCAACGGTTAACTGATTCGTGACACGCTTTATTCTGATTTTAGGGTGCATCCTCGCCATCAACGGATGCTCAATGTTGCCTTGGTCCTCTGACAACGACTCAGAGATCTTGACCTTCTTACCGGCCGAGCAGCTCACCGAATGGGACATGACTGCGAAGTTCTCGGTGGCATCAAAGGAAGGCACAGAATCTGGCGCAGTGCGCTGGATCACCAATGTGTCGGGCGACCGGCTCGATATTCTCTCGCCCACTGGCGCCGTCGTGGCTCGCCTGAGCATCTCTCAGAATGGAGCCAGCCTCGTCACCGACGAGGGTGAATACCGCGCGGAAAATGCAGATGCGCTGGTGTCTGAGGTGTTAAACATCAACCTGCCAGTCAGTGCGCTCAGATATTGGGTGCGTGGTCTTGATGCACCCAATCTGGCTTTACAAACTGTGAGCAAAAATAGCGATGGCCGGATCACTGAGTTGAAACAGGCCGGCTGGCAACTCAATTACAGCGGCACGATCTCAATCGAATCTGGACCCAATCGTTACGAGGTCCCAAGACGACTGACTGCGACCCAAGGTGAGCTCGAAATTCGCTGGGCGAGCACCGAGTGGCAAACCGCAGTCCAGTAACGCGCGCCTCAGAACGACTTGAGGGCGGCGTTAGGGTAGCGGCGCCTGCAAAAATCAATCGTTTCCTGCACATCATCGGACGTCGTCCAGACGGCTACCATCTGCTGGAAACAGGTTTCCAATTTGTCGACTGGTGTGACTGGTTGCACTTCAGAGTCGCCAAGCACAGCGACATCCGTATTCTCAATGATCCGATGCAGCTTGGCTCGGATAATCTCGTTTTTCGGGCAGCCCAAGCGATGCATAACTCAAGTTTGCCTGGAATCGACATCTGGATCGACAAGCAGCTCCCCTCCGGTGCTGGCCTTGGTGGTGGCTCATCGGATGCAGCGACCACCTTAGTAGTCTTAAATACCCTCTGGAATCGTAATTTAAGCCACGATCAGCTCATGCAGATTGGCGCCACGCTCGGTGCTGATGTGCCGGTGTTTATCTTTGGCGAAAGCTGCTTTGCCTCAGGTATCGGCGAGATATGCGAGCGAGAAGGCTGGCCGGG
>JAGYIK010000040.1 GCA_018402605.1 Litorivicinus sp.
TCCGTCAAAACCAACCATGATTTCAGTCAGCTTGACGCCATTTTTGTCACAGTACTCAAGCTCACCGGTTTTCATACGCGAAGATGCGTTACCGATGTCTGTGTATTGTGTGCCAACACCGTCACATACTGACTTTTTACCGGCAGATGATCCAACCGACTCGACAACCGGTGTTTTCTGATTGAATCCGCGACCAAAACGCTCTGCAACGATTGTAGAGAATGGTGCAACGGTTGATGAACCAGCGATTGACACGAAGTCACGTGCAACAGCAGCTGAGCTCATCGCAACTGCCAAAGCGGCAGATGTAGCGATACGAACAAACATGGAGAACTCCTTCAAAGGGTTTTTTTCGTTGAGCTGTCGCTTCAATTCCGAGAGGGAACAGCAACAGACACCCGCCCTTTGTAAACGTGAAATGTTACGTAAATATGACAGAAGCGGTTTTAGTACATTTGTTTTCATTGCGACGCTGAGGCGGACTGCACGATGTGCGGCTGTCCGTCTGCATCAATCACGAGCTGACCATCCTCTTTGGCAAACGGGCCGGCTGGCCAAATCGACAGCACATCCAACACGGTTTCGCTCGGGCGACACAAACGAATCCCAAGCGGAGTGCATACAATCGGACGATCCACCAATATCGGCTCTTTGCACATGGCAGAGATTAGGTCCTCGTCTGTCACTGCGTCATCCTGCAGGCCCAAGGACTCGGCTGGGGAGTTTCGGATCCGCAGAATCTGCCGCGGAGTCAGGTCCATCGCAGCCAGCAGCCCAAGTAACTGCGGACGCGTCCAACCGACCTGCAGATACTCAATCACCTGGGGCTCATACCCCGCCGCTTCGATGCAGCGGAGCACGTTTCGAGAGGTTCCGCACGCTGGGTTGTGATAAATCACGATCACGAGACACCCGCCCGATCCGATGGCGGAAACCACGCACGGGTGCGATTGGCGAACCACACCAGTGACAGCATGACTGGAACTTCCACCAACACACCCACGACAGTCGCCAAGGCCGCGCCGGAGTTCAGACCGAATAGGGAGATCGCAACAGCAACAGCCAATTCAAAAAAGTTACTGGTGCCAATCAGGCATGCCGGCGCCGCAATGTCGTGCGACAACTGCAGTCGACGCGCCATCCAATAACCCACAGCAAAAATCCCATAGGTCTGAATCAATAGCGGGATTGCAATCAAAACAATCGCTTCGGGCTTGTTTATAATGGTCTCGGCCTGAAAGCCAAACAACAACACCACAGTGGCTAACAGCCCCATCACGGACCAGGGCTTCGTGGTCGCTAAGAATGTTTCAAGACGGCTGTGATCATCGCTTTGATCCAATCGGCTCCTCAGCCACGCTCCAGCCAATAAGGGAACCAAAACATACAACACGACGGAGAAAAACAGGGTGTCCCAGGGAACCACGACGTCAGTAATCCCAAGCAAATAGCCCGCAATCGGCGCAAATGCAAAGATCATGATGACGTCATTGACGGAGACTTGGACGAGGGTGTAGTTCGGATCACCTTTGGTCAGCTGACTCCACACAAACACCATAGCCGTGCAGGGCGCCACACCTAACAAAATCATGCCGGCGATGTATTCCGTTGCGGTCTCGGGATCAACCCAGTCGGCAAACAATACGCGGAAAAATAGCCAACCCAAGAACGCCATTGAGAACGGCTTCAATAGCCAGTTGATGACCAGCGTGAGGATCAAGCCCTTGGGGCGCTCGCCCACTTGGCGAATCGAAGAAAAATCAATTTGCACCATCATTGGAAAAATCATCAACCAAATCAGAACTGCAATGAGGATATTCACCTGCGCATATTCAAATGCAGCAATCACAGAAAACCAAGACGGCAGCCAGAGTCCCAAGATCACCCCTGCGCTGATCGCCAAAGCGACCCATAGACTCAGATACCGTTCAAATATGCCCATTCCCTTGGACTCCTTGGTTACGCCTTAGCGTGTAATTCCGCCAGCACCTGCTCGGTCTCATCCCAACCAATACAGGCATCGGTCACAGACTGGCCATAGGTGAGCTCGGACACATCCGCAGTCAATGGCTGATTGCCGGCCACCAGATGACTCTCAACCATGATGCCGAAGATGCCATGATCGGGCTGTTGACGCTGGGCAATAATGCTCTCGACCACGCGCTCTTGCTTCCGATGGTCTTTTTCTGAATTCCCATGGCTGCAATCCACCATTAAATAGGGCGGGAGCTGCTTTGAGCGCAGAACCTCCAGAATTGGCACAATGGCATCACGATGATAGTTGGGCCCAGAATGTCCGCCGCGCAAAATCACATGACAGTCGGGATTGCCGGTCGTACCAAAAATCGCAGCCACGCCTTGTTTCGTTACTGACAAGAAATGGTGTGGGTGACTCGCGGCTTGCACAGCATCGGTTGCAATGGAAATCGTGCCATCGGTTCCGTTTTTGAATCCGACCGGCATCGACAAGCCTGAAGCCAACTCACGGTGAATCTGGCTCTCGGTGGTCCGTGCACCAATCGCACCCCAAGCCACCAAATCCGCAATGAATTGCGGACTGATAGTATCCAAAAACTCACAGCCCACCGGGATGCCTTGCTCAACCAAATAGCACAACAAACTCCGCGCTTTATGCAGCCCCTTATTGACCTGAAACGATTGATCGAGGCCTGGATCATTGATGAGACCTTTCCAACCGACGATGGTGCGTGGCTTTTCAAAATAGACCCGCATCACAATCTTCAATGTCGACTGGTATTGCGCGATCAATGGCTTCAACCGACTTGCATACTCTTTTGCGGCTTCTGGGTCGTGAATGGAGCAGGGCCCAATCACAACCAACAGGCGATCATCTCGACCGTGCATGATGTCGGAGATCTCCTGGCGATCTCTCGCGACAGCGGCCACCATCGCCTCGGTCATTGGCAGCTCTTCCAGCAAAATTGCCGGTGTAATCAGCGGTTTCATTTGCGCAATGCGCGTGTCATCTACAACAAGTGGGTGTGTCACAACAAATTCTCCATCCTTCCGTTATAGTCTGACCTGTTGGTGTCAGGCGCGTAAAGCGCAGAGCGAGTGAAAACCTGATCTATGCAAACAATTGTCTCCAATGATCTGATGCTGTTGCGCGAATCACTGACACGCGAGTTCGCCAAACCACATCAAGGGTCGCCGCTCCAGGAGGATTGGATCCTGGTGGGCAATCGAGACACCGGACGCTGGCTGCAAAAACATCTCACCGACGCACTTGGCGGCCTTGCCAATACCCGTTTCCTTACCGTCGCTCAAGCACTCTCCGAGCTCAGTCGCACCACGATCGAAACCGCATTGCCCGCTGCCTTGTTTTGGTCCGTGGCAACACACTGGAAACACACTCATCCAGACCTGCAAGCAGAAGATTTCGTGCCACAAGTGGTTCTTTTAACTGAACTATTTAGCCGCTATCTCACCGAGCGGCCAGACTGGTTGGCGCGCTGGGAACACGGGCAGACCGATACTGTGGTCGGCCCACATTGGCAAAGTACGCTGTGGAGCGCGATCGTCCAGGACCTTCCGGACCACCCACACCATTCGCTATTGGATCTGGCGAAAGGACGCATCACCCCCGAGATTAATGGTGTTGCGCGAATTTTTATCTTCGCACCGGAGCGACTCTCAGCACTCGCGCTCGAGACCTTGTCGCAGATGAGTCCGGAGCGCCAAGTCACCATGTGGGTCCAATCACCCTCGCCGGAGGGGTGGTTTTTAGAGCGCGATGCCGAACTCGTCTCCGACCATCCATTACTTTTAACACTCGGGGCTGAGCGAGGTCGATTGATGCGCCAGATCAGCGAAGAATCCTTAATGGACGGGTATTTTGATCCGCTTCAAGGGTCAACCCATGCGCTCGCACAGCTTAAAAATGCGCTCTATGCCAATCACCAGGCAACAGCCTCAATCGAACCGGATGATTCACTGCGATTTGTCTCGGCAACCTCGCCTACCCAAGAAGTCGAAGCGCTCAAAACATGGCTTGTGGATTACCTGAATCATGATTCCAAACGGAGCATCGCTGATGTGACCGTTGTCTCACCAAATCCAGGATTGTATGGCCCGCTCGTGCAGCGGATTTTTAACGATCTCGATGCAGGCCATCCCATCCCCACCGCATCGGATCCACTGATTCAACAATCAGCACATGATGCCAGTCTGGATTTTCTGTTCGCCTGCAGACGCTTTGGATTTCGTGCCAACCGTGTACTCGGTTACCTGACGATTGAGGCCGTGCGCGGGCTTTTTGATCTGACAGACCGTGATATTCGGCTGATTGAGTCCTGGCTGGTCGCATCCGGTGCGAGACGCGGAGTCGATGGACACAAGCACAGTCTCAAATCGGCAAAAGCACGCTTGTTGCGCGGTCTACTGGTCGATGTCGAGGTCATGATCGAGGCCGATGCAACCCCGACGGAGCCCATTGAGCAAAGTCTCCGCTTGGATATTTTAATTGCCGTGTTCGATGCGCTTGAAGCCGTAATGGCAATCCCAGATCAGCTGACGCCGACCGATGCGACAAAGCAACTCACAGAATGCATCAGCCTCTTGACCCTTGGCCAACTTAAAGCGCTCGAAATCCCTGTGATCCCTGAATTTGCAGCCGATCGCACTGTCGATTTCCGCCTATTCATGGCCTTCATCGAAATGCATCAAAACACAGGGCTCACGCGGCCTGTCGCACTCAACGATCAGATTTCTGTGACCTCACCCCAAACCATTCGCCACATGCATTGGCCGGTGGTCGCGATCCTTGGCGCCAACGATGGGACCTTCCCGTCCGAACCAACAACACATGCGTGGGATCTCATCTTGCAACATCCGCGCGCAGGTGACCTCATACCAGCCGACTCAGAGCGGCAAGCACTCTTGGATATTGTGTTAAATACCGAGTCCCAACTGTGGATCAGCTGGCAAGGCGAGCACCCGATCAGCTTAAAAGAGGAGCTGCCCGGAGCGGGTGTCATGTCGATCTTATCTGCACTGAATCCCGACCCAAAAGCTCAAAAACACTGGATCGAACGATTACCCACTGGATTGGCATTACCGACCGCCATCAAAGCACCCGCCATCCTCAGCCAACCCAAAACAGATCCACACCGAACCTGGACTCGGCATGCCCTGATAGAGGCCGCAATCGACCCCGCTCGGGCATTTCTAAAGCGGAAAGGCGCGACGCTGAAAAGCCCACCTGATGACCGTCTCGACCAAGAGCCACTGGCACTCACTGCGCTCGACAAGTATCGGCTGCGCGATCAATTCATCCAGACAGGCCGCCCAGATCGCATTGCGATCTGGCTCAATCAGCACCCGGAGTTTCCGAGCGATCTGGATCCAAATCTCAGCACAACACTGACGCCCGAGAACATTCGGCTGGCCCGAGCGATGCAGGGGCCTGAGTTTCCGAACACCGTACTTGAACTCGGGGACTATCAGATTGAAATCCGCAATCTGCCGCGTCCAGCAGTCCCTCGGTTTACCAGTGACGAAAAACCCAACCGTCAACGCACCCTCGGTGCCCTGATCGATGTGCTGATGTGTTTTGCGCTCGAGGACATATCCGAGCCGATCAATCTGGTGACATTCAACAACAAAATCCATCCGCTCGGACCCATGCCCATGCGTGATGCGCGAACTCTTTTAGGTCAATGGTGCGCGGCTCTCAGTCATCTCGACGCGACACCCTGTCCGCTGATTGCACCACTGGCACTTCAGCATGCCGAATCCCGCAGAAAAGATCCCGATGAGCCGATCGAAATAGGATGGGGCATCGCACCGCTGATACACAAACCGCATTACCGACGTCTTTTCGCGCACGACCCAGACATTAAGCAAAAGCACCTCGATCTGGTTGACGCATTGGTCATGCCGCTACTTCAATTATTTATCGAGAAACACAAAAATGCGTTTTGATGTCGAGTCGTTCCCGGCTCAGGGCCGACATGTGATTGAGGCCAGCGCAGGTACGGGCAAAACACACAACCTGATGCAATTGGCAATCAAGATGCTCCGCGATGAGGAAGTTCAGCCAGACGAACTGGTCTTAATGACCTTCACCCGCGCATCAACACGAGAGCTCCGCGCACGCCTTCGTGAGGAACTCACAACAGCCAGTCGAGCGACTAACAATCCAACGCAGCAAGGCCGAATCCAAAGTGCCATTCGGCATCTGAATCAGGTCACTATTTTGACCATTCATGGCTTTGCTATGCAGATCCTGAGAGAGCTCGGACCCACTGTCGGCATCCACCCACGGCCCATGAATGAACAGACCGACACCCTGCTGTTAGATGCCGCATTGGACGTCTATCGCGAACTGGCCCGCGAGGCTCCGACTGCGATATTTCGGGCAACACTTGGATCGGCGAAAGACTTTGCAAAGCAAGCCCAGCTCATTACCAATCGAGCCGCTGTCTGGATTCCCGATGGCGAAGTGCGGCCCAACCTCGCAGCGGTTACTGAAGAACACCGAACACGTGCACAGGCGCTGACAGGCACTATCGATCAGTTGAAACAGACCAAGGGCACACTGTCGCGCACCATCGATAAACATTGTGACAACGCAATCAATGCGCCCTTCCCGGAGGCCATTTCAAGCGATGCCATGAAGTACTTCAAATCAAAAGTATCCGATGAGCCGCTGTTTCAACAGTGGGTGGATCTGCTCCAACCCACAAACAGCCAAATCGCCTTTCGCGCGTATGCGCTGAAGCAGGTCGCTCAGCGGTTCGAGTCACTCCTCGCATCGCAAGGCGAAATGCACCCGGATCAGATCATCTCCCAGGCCGCTGAAGTCGCGCTCGCGCTCGATCCTGCGTTGCGTCCAGGCCATCGCGTTATTTTGGTCGATGAATTTCAAGACACCGACCGCGCGCAATGGACGCTGTTAGATCAACTCTACCCCGATATTGAAAACCGACTCTTGGTGCTCGTTGGCGATCCAAAGCAGGCCATCTACCGGTTTCGTGGCGCAGATACGCAATTCTATTACCACATTCGCGACACACTCCCATCGCCAAATCGCTGGACACTCGATACCAATTTCCGCTCAACCAATACGGTCGTTCAGGGGCTCAATCAGCTCTACGACTCAGCCTACCCTGTGGGTTGTGATCTCGAGTGCATCCAGATGCACACAGGGAAAAAAGATCTGGCGCCACTCGCGGTGGATGAGGCACCGCTTGCCGGCTTTCAGTGGTGTCCATCATTGGAACCCAAAGGCGTGGCCGAGTTAGCAGCCGATCTGATCCATCGAGGCCGCAATGGTCAGCTCAAAATCGGCAATCAACCTGTCAAGGCCGGTGATATCGGTGTGCTAGTCGACAGTTGGCAGACCGCAGCATCCATCCAACATGCAGGTCGCCCCTTGGGCGTCAGCTTTCATTATGCCGACCAGCGCTCGGTATTTGCCGACCCGCTCAGTCGGGAAATGGTGCAGATTCTCGATGCGATTGCCAACCCGGACGACACGGGTGCTATGAGTTCTGCCGCAGCCACCCAATTGATCGGACTTCGCCTCGACGGTTCAGGCACATTGCAAGAGCATCCCGACTTCGCCGTCTTTCAGGCCGATCTGCTACTCGCACGTGAGGCCTGGTACCGCGAGGGACCGGCTGCATCATTGGCCCTTTTACTCAGCCAGTACCGCAGTCAAGAACGGCAACCCCATGATCTTTCTGGTCTGACAAGCTGGATGGCGCTCGCCCAGTGTTTAGAAATCTTTGGCGAAACAGCAAAGGGACTCAATCCGTTTGAGGCCGCACGTTGGTGGGCGCATCAAGCGACCGATGAGAGTAAAGCGCGAGATGGTGAAAAACCCCGCGCACCCAACCGTGACGGTGTGGTGACCATCACCACCATCCATGGTGCCAAGGGATTGCAGTACCCCATCGTGATCGTTGCCGGCAATTTAAAAATTAAATCCATTAAAGCGAAGGATTTCGCACAGAGTTATTGCGGAGACCATGGCTTGGTTCTCGACTTTAGACCCGAGGGACAAACACGCGCGACCGCTGATTTAGCGCATGATGCGCATCGATTGGCGTACGTGGCACTGACCCGTTCCATACATGCCGTGTTTCTTGCTGAACCGACAGATGCCTCCGCCTTGGCGCCGATCTTTGCGGGCCGCACCATTGAGTCATTAGGCCCTGATCACCAGCGATTCCGTGTCTCAAACCGCACAGGTTCGATCCAAGAAACGCCCATCACCACCAAACAACCTCGACCACTGAAGCGCGCGCACCCACCGACATGGTTTGTACGCAGTTACTCGAGTCTCACCCGACATCAGCACGATCCAGAGCAACCGACCCGAGCGACAGATGAAGTGGATCTGGCACTCGAGCCCAATACAGAGGCGGCAGCTTGGCATCGCATTCCTGGTGGGACTGCCACAGGTAACTTTATCCATGCCGTACTTGAACAATCCGCCCGTCAACCGACCGGCGATGTGATCACGCCTTATATTGAAAGCCATTGGCCCAGTCATTTGGATCGGCAATACACGGCCGATATTCATCATTGGATTGGTGCGATTCGCGAGGTAGTCCTACCCGGCGGTCTGACGCTGTCTGAACTCACCCGACAGCAACTGCGTCCTGAGCCCCAGTTTCAGCTGCCACTCGCAACTGGCTTAACGCTCGATACACTACTGACAAGTTTCCGAGCGTTTTCCTGGTGGGATGATCCGATTGAAGGGTCTGGGCTGCAGCTCAAAGGGCAACTCACCGGATTTATCGATTTAGTGTATGAAGCCCATGGGCGTTATTACCTACTGGATTACAAAACCAATCAGCTCGGCGATCGCGGTGCCCATTACACCGATGCATCGATTGCTCAGGCCATGCGGGCATCGCACTATCAGGCACAGGCGGCCATCTATGCGCTGGCATTGCATCGATGGCTCGAACAACGGCTCCCCAATTACGACCCAAATCATCATCTGGGCGAGGTGGTGTATCTGTTCGCACGTGGAATCGATGGACCCGTGAGCGGACTGTGGTCAAAGCCAATTGAGGCCGACAGCATTCAATCAATCGCAGCGAGGTGTTTGCATGCATCACCAAACTGAGCACGCACTCATCGAGCAACTCCGGGTCGATGGTCTGCCTGACGCTCTCGTATCCGCGGTCCGCCATTTATTGAGCCAGATCCACGATGGCCATACAGCTATCGAACTGGATGCCCAGGCGATCGCGACGTGGCAGCACAGCCCGTGGGCCCAATCAGCAATCGCCACCGCACCTCTTGCTGTCACCGATGGATGGCTGCAAACAGGTCGCCACCGAGCACAGGAGGCTCGCATTGCCAGCCATCTCAAAGCACGTGCAAAAACGATTGCATCACAGCCAATCGATGCGCTGACCTTGATGCCGATGGCGGATCTGTCCCAACAACAGGCCATCACAGGTGCAGCAGCCCGCCAACTGGCACTTGTGCTTGGCGGACCGGGAAGCGGCAAAACCACGACCGCTGCCGCCATCGTGACCGCCAAATATCATCAACTCGCCCAGCAAAAGCCGCCATCGATTGCGCTATTGGCACCGACGGGAAAGGCCGCAGTTCGACTGACCGAGGCGTTTCAGAATGCCCTCTCAAGAATGCCTGAAGCACTACGACCTCGATTTACGGCGAAAGCCACGACCATTCATCGCCAATTAGATCAACTCGCCGATTATGACCTTGTCCTCATCGATGAGGCCTCGATGGTGTCCCTTGATCTCATGGATCGACTGCTCGCAAGACTCGACCCAGCGGCGCATCTCATTTTCATGGGCGATCCTGATCAACTGGCAAGCGTGGAGGCGGGCAGCGTGCTCTCAACGCTCGCCAAATCGGCGGCCTTTGCTGCTGACCGGTTTGTGCTGACCGGCCGTCATCGAACAGATCAAGGCCAAGCACTGAATCGCATACAAGATCGCTGTCTTGCCGGCGATTTTTCGGGCTTCATGCAGGCACTGGAAGATGCTCAGATCCGTTGGATTCAATCATCGGATGCACATGCGCTCGAGCACGCTGTCATCGAGGGGTATGGCAGCTACTTCGATGCCATCGCGGCAGGACAAGCCCGACCCAGTCCCGACTTTCAGTGTCTCACCAGCATCAGTCCAGGCACCGGAGGCCGCCACTGGATCAATCGCATTGTCTGTCAGCACGCGGTCATGCGCGGGCTCGACGGTGTTGGTCATCGCATCCTGGTCACAGAAAATCAGCCATCACTTGAAATCTACAACGGCGATATCGGTGTCTATCTGAGTCCGCAATCCGCTGCCAATCCTGAAGTTTGGATCAGCGGTTCAGAACGCACCCTGATGCTG
>JAGYIK010000041.1 GCA_018402605.1 Litorivicinus sp.
GCCACGATTCAAAGCAGAGCGCACCAAATCCCGCTGATCATGGACCAGTCCTAGATCGATTGCTTCAAAGCCGATCTCTTGCAACATCGCGAGCAACATCAAACGATTCGCGTCATAAATCTGCCAATCCAAGGCGGCCTCGTGTGGCTCTTTGATTTCGTCACCCGTCGATAGCACGCCAACGCGGAGCCTCGGATAGACAGAAACAGTAGCAATGCCCGCCGATGCCAACAGGGACAAATCTGTCGGGGATAGGCGCCGGCCGGCTTTGAAAATGGGCGCATCGATGGTCACATCCTCACCGGCTTCTCGCGTGTTGGCGAGTTGCTTTAGCGGGCCATTGAATGCGATTCGCTCTTCTTCAACGGTACAGTCTTCTTCCAAAACCACGGTATCCACGCCGGGTGGCAGAATGGCCCCTGTTAGGATACGAACTGCATGGCCATCGCGCACCACACCGTCGAAAGGCACCCCGGCAGCCGCACGGCCGGATTCCAATGGTAAGACGTGCAAACCCTCGGTTCGCGGCCCCCGAAATCCATATCCGTCGACCGCAGAGTTGGTTGCCGGCGGATTGGCTCGCTTGGCAAAGATATCCGTAGCCAAAATACGATCAGACGCGTGTTGCACATCGACCGTCTGAGCCGGCCCAACGACCGGAGCCAGAGCAGCCTTTAAACGGGCCATTGCCTCTTCAACGGGCGTCCAATCAACGCCCGGTGGCAACGAAAAACAATCATTTTTTAAAGGCGGTGCTTTGATATCCGACATGTCACGGACTCCCAAATAAAATCTGCAATGGCACTGACATCATCCAGAGAAAACAATGGCCGACCAAAACTCTCCACTGGACTGTCGCTCGCAATAGCCAAGACACGCGGATCCTCTCGCGCCAAAAGCTGTTCTCGACCCGATGCTTGCCGATAGACCTCGATGCGGTCCATCGCGACCTGTTTGTAGCCTTCCACCAAAATAAGGTCACACGGCCGCATCATGGCGACTAAATCATCAAACTTCGGTTCCGGTTCTTGACGGTATTCACGCATCAACGCAAAACGCGATCCACCGACCAACATCACCTCTTGTGCACCCGCCAATCGGTGTCGAAAACTGTCCGTATCTGGCGTATCGATGTCGACATCATGATGCGTATGCTTCATCGAGGACACAGCCAATCCTCTCCCTGCAAACTCAGCAATGAGACGCTCTGTTAGCGTTGTTTTCCCACAGTTCTTCCAGCCGACCACCCCAAATACAGGCTGCATTAACCCATCCTCATCATTTCAGCAATCTCAAGCTCTTGCGGTGTGTTGACGTTGAAAAAGGGATCAGGTTCGGTTGCTTCCCGTTCGAATCGCACTTCAATGCCGCCAACGGAATCGGTCCAGCGCACAATCTTCCGGACGCCGTCATCAAGCGCTTGCGCTAACACATTCTGTAAAGAAACATGCCACAAGCCGAAGGTCGGATGGCGCATGTAACTTGCATTATGCAGATCATAGCTGGCGGCGAGCGCAACAGGAGAAGCGTGCTCTTCCGCAGCCTCACGCAGACGGGCCACAAGATCGACCGGGAAAAACGGGGTATCCGCAGCCACGGAAACAACCCACTCGGACCCTTCGCCTGTTGCCCACTCCATGGCTGCGAGCACCCCCGCAAGCGGACCCAAAAATCCCTGTTTTGAATCGGCGATCACAGGCAATCCGTACTCCGAAAAACGTGCAGGGTCGCCATTGGCGTTTAGCACCACACCATTCACTTGCGGGGCGATACGTTCAATGACCTCTGCGAGTATCGGCCGCCCGTGTAACTGCAGTAATCCCTTGTCGACACCACCCATGCGGGTCGCCAAACCACCTGCCAAAATCACAGCCTGCACGTTATGCATCGATTGCACTCTTCCGGCGGTGTTTTTTATCTTCCTCGGGGACGCTCTCTGGGTCTGCGTCAAATTCCAGGCGATCCGCACCACTTAAACAGACAAATTTCCGACCACGCATCCGGCCAATCAGCGTTAAACCGACCTGCTTGGCAATGTCCACACCCCAGGCAGTAAATCCAGATCGACTGATGAGCACAGGAATGCGCATCAAGGCTGTTTTAATCACCATCTCAGAGGTGAGTCGACCGGTCGTATAAAGCATCTTGTTGTCTGGTGACACCGCGTTGAGATGCATCCAACCGGAGATCTTATCGACGGCGTTGTGCCGCCCAACATCCTCCATATACACCAATGGCACATCGCCCTCGCATAGGACTGTGCCGTGAATCGCGCCCGTCTCGAGATACAAACTCGGTGTCCGGTTGATGAGATGTGACACGGTATAGATCCATGACGTCTTCACTGGCGACTCAGAGAGTATGACCTGGTCGACCCCCTCCATCATGTCGCCAAACACCGTCCCTACAGCACAGCCAGAGGTTCGTGTTTTCTTTTTCAGTTTGTCTTCGTAGTTCGATTCGGCCTCGGTCCGCACCACCACCACGTCGAGTTCCTCATCAAATTCAACATCTGTGATGACATCGCTTTCTTTCAGCATCCCCTGATTCTTCAGGAAGCCGACAGCCAAATATTCAGGATAATCCCCAATGGTCATGGCCGTGACGATCTCCTGTGCGTTCAGATAAATGGTCAGTGGCCGCTCCTCGATAACTGCAGTCGTCACAGGCTCACCGAGCTGATCGAGGCCCGTGATGGATCGAGATAATCTGGGATTTTCCGGGGCTGGGGCAATGATATAACTGGTGATGTGATCGAGTGTTGGCATAGGAGACTCATTTTGATGTTATCCGGCAAAGATTGGGGTTTATCCTAGACGACTTCAAGCCAAATCGGCCTTTTGCTGAGACAAAGATGACCCCACGTACTGACCGACTCACCATTGCCAACCTGTATGCTCTCCTGAGCGCCGTCAATGCGTCGGCTGCACCTATTGTCATTTCCCTCGGAGGTCTTGCCGGCGCCTACCTCCTGCCGGAGTACAAGTCGTTAGCCACCTTGCCAGTGAGCGGATTTAATATCGGGGTTGCACTGCTCGCCGCCCCAGCATCCTGGTTGATGTTCCGCATCGGTCGAAAACATGGATTTATGGCCGGCGCGCTCCTTGGGTTTATCGGTGTCGCACTGGCCAGCTGGGCGCTTTACCTGCATAGCTTTGTATTATTTTGCTTTGCCCTCCTGCTCGCCGGGGGCGCCAATAGCTTCGTACAGCAATATCGGTTCGCGGCATCTGACTACGTCGACGCGCCCCTGAAAGCCAGAGCAATCTCACGGGTGTTGATCGGCGGCATCGCCGCGGCCGTCATCGGTCCGCAAATTGTCATGCATTTTCGCGATGTGCTCTATCCAACGCCCTTTGCAGGCGCATTTCTCATGGGAAGTGGATTGTTCCTCATTGCGTTCTTGATTATGCAGTGGCTACCAAACCAACCGGCCGAATATCACACACACGACACCACACGTGGCCGATCTCGACGTGAGATCTTACGACAACCTAAGTTTGCCGTTGCCCTGCTCTGTGGCACCGCGAGCTATGCCTTAATGGCCTTTGTCATGACAGCCGCACCACTGGCCATGGTGGGATGTGGATTTGATGTCTCCGAGGCAGCACTCGGTATTCAGTGGCACGTGATGGCGATGTTTATTCCAAGCCTATTCACCGGGAATTTAATTGCACGTTTTGGACATATCCGTGTGATCTCAAGCGGCCTGATACTGCTCATGCTCTGCGCACTGATCGCCCTACACGGGCTGACACTGGTTCATTTCTATAGCGCACTAATCTTGCTGGGGATCGGCTGGAACTTTGGGTTTGTTGGCGCAACCGCGTTGCTTACCGAAACCTACACATCCGATGAGAAACACAAGGCGCAGGGTTTAAATGACAGCATTTTATTTGGCTGTGTCGCACTCGGCAGCTTAAGCTCAGGACTCGCCTATCACGTCATCGGCTGGGAACTCATGAATTGGCTGGTGATTCCGATTGGCATTGTTTGTCTCAGCGCCTTAGCTTGGCTCGCAATTCGAGAGCGAGATCTCAGGGCAGATGCAGAGACGCACAAAAGGTTCTAGGATAGCGCGATGCGATTGCGTCAAAAGTTTGCCCAAATTTGGTTTGTTGTGTTGCTCGGCGGAGTCGGCGGTGCATCGCTAATTCCGCCGGGCTATATGCCAGGCCTCAATGCCAGCGGTGAGCTAGCTTTGGTGCTGTGCTCCGGCGAAGTGATCAAGGCCAGTGACGATTCAGATGGTGTTGCGCCAAGTGTCTGTTGGTTCTCTGCGACACAAGCTTCCGCCCTCCACTGTGTACCGATCCTTGTTTCAATCTCGCCAAGTGGCCTATTGGATGCGACGCAACACCCAGCAGCACCCAGAGCACGTATCGTCTCCGCTCACCGTGCTCGAGGGCCACCACTGCACTCCTAAACACACTGCATGGTTTTATTTGTTTAGGAGAATTGATATGAAATACCTCGTAATGGCGGGCATGATTTGCATGGCCACCGGCACAGCATTCGCCATGAGTCACGGCGGCAAAGGTCATCATGGCCACATGCAACATCAACAGGTTCAGTCGACCTTTGCAACGCAAAGCCAAGACGGCATGACCTTCGCCAACTTCAGTGTCCGCGCCAGGATCGGCATGGCACCGAACTCAGCAGCCTATGGTCAGATCAGCATCGCAGATGGCAACGATACATTGATTGCTGCACGCACTTCGGTTGCGGAGACGGTTGAACTTCATGAGCACATCCATGACAAGGGTGTGATGCGGATGCGTGAAGTCAAAGGGGGGCTGCCCATAACCAGTGAACAACCGCTAGAAATGCGACCAGGAGGCTTGCACATCATGCTTCTGGGATTAAAAGGCCCCCTCGTTTCCGGCACGGAAATTGAGCTGAGTCTCGAATTCGCGTCGGGCAAAACGGTGGCTCTGATGGTGCCCGTGGTCAGCATTACAAAAATGCACCATTGACACCACGGACGATCTGACCAAAACTCCACCGTTATATCTTTTTCGATATAACGGTGGTTTTTCTTTGCGCATCATTGCCTTCATGCTGTCGATTTGTATGGCCAGTACAAGTAGTGCGGCAACGATTCACGTCTTTGCGGCTGCCAGTCTCGGAAATGCACTCGAAGCGATTGCGACGCAATTCCAGGCCCAATCTCCAACAACCCAGATCCGCATCGCATCCGCTGGATCGTCCGTACTTGCGCGACAAATCGCCGCTGGCGCACCGGCAGATCTGTTCATTTCAGCCAATGCACAATGGATGCAATATGTGCTTGATCAGGATCGCGTCATCAATGGCACCACGACGATACTGGCTGAAAATGATCTGGTGTTGATTTCTCATCATCCTGGCGCTGAAATCACGCTCGATCAGGAGACAGACTTTCGCCAGCTTCTCGGATCACAGCGTCTCGCGGTGGCCCTAACCGATGCAGTCCCGGCTGGCATGTATGCCAAACAGGCACTCGAGAGCCTCTGGGGTCATTGGGGGCGGATCCGTGGAGCATTGGCGCAAGCCATTAACGTCCGCGCAGCACTCAAATTGGTGGCATTAGGTGAAACCCCCTATGGTATTGTCTATGCAACAGATGCAATCGCCGAGCCACACGTGCATTACCGCGGAACATTTCCAAGCACCAGCCACGCCCCCATTCAATATCCAACTGCGTTGTTGGTGACACAACATGCGGAGAATGTACAACGTACCGCTCGGGAATTTTACGAGTTCCTATTCTCAGAATCGGCGCGACAAGTGCTCAAAACACAGGGCTTTCGGGTTACTGAACCATGAGTGATTGGCTCTCTCCCGAGGAAATTGAAGCGGTCCTTCTCTCGCTACGCGTGGCCATGTGGTCAACCCTCGCAAGTCTTCCGTTCGGTATCTGGATTGCATGGCTCCTCGCGCGCAAAGACTTTTTCGGGAAACAAATCGTCAACGGGCTTGTCCATCTGCCATTGATTCTCCCACCCGTAGTCACAGGGTACCTCTTGCTGATTTTGTTCGGCACCCAAGGCCCGATCGGCAGCTTCCTTCAGCAATTTGGAATCGTCTTTGCGTTCTCCTGGACCGGCGCTGTCTTGGCTGCAGCTGTGATGGCATTTCCTCTCATGGTGCGCGCCATCCGCTTGTCGATCGAAAGCGCAGACCATCGACTGGAGGATGCGGCAAAGACCCTGGGCGCGAGTAACAGCCAACGCTTCTTTATGATCACGTTGCCCCTAGCTATGCCGGGAGTCGTGACGGGGTCCATTCTGGCATTCGCCAAGTCACTCGGCGAATTTGGCGCCACAATCACCTTTGTCTCCAACATTCCAGGGGAAACACGCACAGTTCCGTCGGCCATCTATTCCTTTATGCAGGTTCCAGGTGGTGAGGAGTCAGCAATGCGGCTTGTGATTCTCGCGATCGCACTGTCGATGCTGGCTCTGATTCTCTCTGAGTGGCTCGCCAAGCGTGTCTCACATGTCGTGGAGGGTCGATGAGTCTCAAGGTCGATCTCACACACCGGTTCCCAGACTTCGAATTACATGCGGCGTTCGAGGTGCCCCCTGGCTTGACCGCGATTTGCGGCCCTTCGGGTGCAGGCAAAACCACGCTAATCAACGCACTTGCCGGCACCATCACACCACATGCTGGGCATATCGAGATCAATCACCGTGTGCTGTTTTCCGCATCTGAACACATCAATGTACCGACCGAACGACGTCGAGTGGGGTATATTTTTCAAGACGCACGACTCTTCCCGCACTTGACGGTACGACAGAATTTGAAGGCGGGGCGTTGGTTCAGAAAACTCCCCACTGAGCCACACCAGCTCGATCCAATCATTGGGTTATTAGGACTCGAGCATCTGCTTGACCGACGGCCTGCGAAGCTTTCAGGGGGTGAAAAACAGCGCGTCGCAATTGGACGTGCCCTACTCTCCGAACCTGAATTTATTCTGGCTGATGAACCCCTGTCTTCGCTTGATCTCGCGAGGAAGCTCGAAATCCTGCCCTACTTTGAGCGCTTACGGGACGAGATGAAGATCCCAATCTTATATGTGTCCCATCAAAGCGAGGAAATTGAGCGCCTTGCCACGACACGGCTCACGCTCAATGGCGGCCAACTGACCGAACAGCGTTAGGGGTCCGACTCCGAAGTCGGCATGTACATGACATAGCGATTGGCCATGTATTGGGTTTGCAAGGTCTGATTACGCTCGATACGAATCAGCAAAAACAGCAATGCACTGAGAGCAAAAATAACCAACGAAACCAGCGTCAATACTGCATTGCGTTGCATCCGTTGATCAGCGAGTGCCATTGACAGCTGATAATCCACTAATGCTTTTTCCCGCTGATCTGAGCCCCGCGCCATGGCATATGCCCGATCAACAACTTGACTTGCAAACCAATTCACATGGAGTAAGGGATAATCCGTCAAAAAGCGATCCACGCGCTCTCGCGCCTGCCCCGCGACTTGCATCTGAGTCGGGAAGAACACCGGCTGCATTGACGCTTCCATCACATGATCAAAAAATAAGGTCGCAAAGGAGATATCCGGCAGATCCGGTTGCATCCGGAGCCGCTGATGTGTGTGTGCGATCAGTTGAGAGACCTGCTGTCTGCGCTGCTCGCTCTTCTGAACTCCGCGAGCGGCAATCAAACTCTCCAGAAGGGCTGCGCCTGCTTGGATGGCCCGAGTCTCTTTGTCCGTCAGATCAGCGGCGACAACCGAGCTTACATCGGCCTCAGGCACAGTCACCTGTGGCCAGAGGACTGACCCTTGCAGCAGACGCTCGGCAAACTGCCCAAACTCTTGGACTGAAGGCGCCTCAAACTGCCCTATGACGGTCTGCGGATTGGGACCTGAAGGCGGATCGACCGCAACAACCTGATACGCAAAGTACGCGGTACCGACTGCACCCAAGAGGGCAAGAACACTGAAACACAACAAAAACAATGCACGAAAAACGTCGGCAAACCGGTGGAATAGGGCCTCCGGAGAAATCATTTTTTTGATGACGTTATCCCGAGGCATTAACTACAGGCTACGCTGTTGTTTTCGAGCGTGGCGTGGCGGCCGGCGTGGCCGTCTCGGTCGCGGTCGCCTGCATTGCAGCATCACCGAATGCGAGCGCCTTTTCCTCCGCGCGCGGCTTTTTACCGCTCAACGCTGTGATATCTAATTCGCTGTCCGAGAAATGACACATGCCATTGAGTCTTGCCCCACGGGAGACAGACAGCGACTGATAATTGATGTCGCCTTCAATGACCGCCGATTCCTCAAGAATCAATTCACAGGCTGTAATCGACCCCTCAACGCGCCCAGAAACCTTCACTTCACGCCCGAAAACACGGCCTTTCACAATGCCACTCGAACCGATTGTGAGGTGCACAGTCTGCACATCGCCTTCAACAGTCCCGTCAATGTGAATATTGCCCTCACTCACCAGGTTCCCAGACACCACCAAGTTAGGCGCCAGTACTGCAAAGGTTTCATTGGGTGATTTCATCGATGGGCTCCTTGTCTCACTGCGCGTCTGCGATTGCGAGTTCTTGTTCTTTGAAAACATAACGTCCTGCCTCAATAAATTCGTATGGATCGACGGCTTCATCGTGAATCCGGATTTCGTAATGCACGTGCGGACCGGTTGACCGACCAGAACTACCGACAGCTCCAACCACATCGCGATACGACACTTGCTGCCCTTTTTTCACGTTAATCGACTTCAAGTGCGCGTACAGAGTCTGAATTCCGCATCCGTGATCAACTACAACCAAACGGCCATACCCACCCTTGTTTCCGGCATGTCGAACAATGCCGGGCGCCGTAGCACGCACTTTCGTGCCCGGCCATGCACCGAGATCGACGCCATTATGCCAACCGGGCCGACTGGTAAATGGGTCTTTCCGATCGCCAAATCGGCTGGTGAGATTGTAATAATCAACCGGTGCAATCAAGGGCGCACAATCCAAAAGCTGCTGTACTTGCTTCCATTCCTGACTCAAACGCAACAAATCAGAGGCTCTATCATCAAATCGCTGGAACACATGATCAGATCCGCTATCGATGCTGGCCGGACCACCCGTCCCAAAACTTGGTGGTAACCCAGCAATCTCAGCTGAGGCCAGCGGGGTGCGCTCAATAGTGGCGTAATCTCGCTCCAGCATCTGCGTCATCACCGTGTGCAAGGTCTGCATCGATTCAGATTGCTTACGATAGGCCTCGGTCAAATCGGCCGCAACATCAGCAAACCATGGTCTGACGTCATCGAGGGCAGCCGGCGGACGATGACCCGATATTTTTGCCACCGACTTGGACAGATTCATTATGAGCTCGGAGAGCTCACGATTTTCGGCATCTACGGCATCAAT
>JAGYIK010000042.1 GCA_018402605.1 Litorivicinus sp.
GACACAGACCGAGTCCCCCTGGCCAATGGTGATGTGGACACCTTGTGGAACTTGTTGGCCCGAGAGTGTCTCCAGCGCAGTCAGTGACTGGCCTTTTTGCAGGGTCTCAAAGGCCAACATCAGCCGGTCAGCATCTCAGTGACACGGTCGAGCGCGTTGAAGAACTGCGTCAGTTCCGCCTCAGTGTTATAGAACGCGAGCGATGCTCGGACGGTCCCGGGTAGCCCGAAGTATTCCATCGTCGGCATCGCACAATGATGCCCAGTTCGAACCGCAACGCCGAGCTGATCCATCAATGTCCCCACATCGGTTGGATGTGCACCTTTGACGTTAAATGAGCACACCGAGACCCAGTGACTGGGATGCCCGAGGATCTCAATGTGCTCACGTGACTGCATGCCATCGATCAGGATCTGGTGGAGCCTGTGTTCGTAGGCCATGGCGGCGTCAAAATCGATGCTTTCGAGATAATCGAGGGCGGTGGCAAAGGCGATGGTATCGGCGATGTTCGGTGTGCCCGCCTCGTACTTCCATGGCAGCTCGTTAAAGGTGGTCCCTGAGAAGCTGACCCGGTCAATCATATCGCCACCGCCTTGCCAAGGTGGCAGCGATTCGAGCAATTCACGTCGACCGAACAACACACCGATACCGGTTGGACCGCAACACTTGTGTGCGCTTAGGGCGTAAAAATCCGCGTCGAGTGCGGCGCAATTGACCCGAAGATGTGGGGCCGCCTGTGCGCCATCGATCACCGAAAACGCACCGATGGATTTGGCGAGCGCAACGAACCCATCGACAGCATTCACCGCACCGATGGCATTGCTGACATGGCCGACTGCAATGACTTTGACGGGGTGGGACTCGGCCAGTGCGCGGGCGGCATCCAGGCTGAGGGCGCCGGAATCATCCACAGGGATGGGTATGACGCGGACACCCATGCGCTCGGCAAGCTGCTGCCAAGGAACGATGTTGGCGTGATGTTCTGTCTGTCCAACTAAAATCACGTCGCCGCTATGCAAGCGCGTGGACACGATATTGGCGACCAAGTTCAATGCCTCTGTCGCGCCACGCAGCAGAATCACGGTCTTGGTGTCAGAGACCCCAAACCATGCACCAATCCGCGCACGCGCACCTTCGTACGCATCGGTGGCCTCGCCACTGAGTGTGTGGACACCCCGATGCACATTGGAATTGGTGTGATCGTAGTAGTGACTGATGGCATCAATGACGCTTTGCGGCTTCTGACTGGTGGCCGCATTGTCGAAATACACCAACGGATAGCCATGCACTTCACGTTTTAAGATGGGGAAGTCTGCACGGACCCGGTCGATGTCAAACATCGACAGACTCCTTCAGTTCAGCAATCAGCTCCCCGTGCTTCAGCTCACCCAATAAACGCGATTCCACTTGCTCACGGATGGCTGCATCGGTGATTTCTTCGATGATTTTTTCAGCAAACGCACGTAAGGTCGGGCATCATTCAGAGAGACCGGCGACTTCTGCAGATAAAAGAGCCCGTTTGATTGAAGTTCCCCACGGTGCAGCCGTGCGAAGCCGTGACGTCATCAGCATAGATCTCAAGTTCGGGTTTTGGATTGATGCGGCCCGTATCAGAGAGCAATAGATTGGCTACAGACTGCTCGGTGGCCGAGCGCTGCGCATCTTTCCGAATCAACACACGACCATTGAAGGTCGCTTCACCTTTGCCGTCGACCATGGTGCGAAACGCCATCGCACTTTGCGTATCCCCAACAGCATGATCCACCGAGAGGTGCGTGTCGTGGTATTGGCTGCCATTGGTCACAGCCAGTCCATGCAGCTCGGTATTGGCGCCGCGCCCACCCAGTGTGACCTGAATATCCGTTCGCGCCAATTTGCTGCCGAAGTCGACGCTTTGCATGGTGTACCGTGCATTCTCTGCGGTTTGGACATCAATACTGGTAAAGGTTTGGGCGCTGTCGTTGGCCGCTTGGTACCGCACATGGGTTCCGCTCGCGTCGCGCTCAAGCATCCACAGGATGCACAGTGAATCGAGGTTCGCATCCATGGTCTCACTGTGCTCAAAGGTTTCCAGCAACGTGAGATGGGCACCGGCTTCAACACGAATCACCAACGTTGCAAATCCGGCTTCACAGGCTTGGTTTGCAAGGCGCGTCAGGGAGAGGGTCTGCGTGTCGGTTTTAGCGACGCGCAGCACGAGACACTCGCTCTCGAGTGCGCCGTGCGTCAGCGCAAAGCCTTGCGCATGGTAGAGGGCATCTAAGCGCGCTGATTCCGTCTCCGTGAGTGAGGCCCCTTGAACTTGGAGGCCCCTTGGCGCTTGCGTAAATCGGCCTGCAGTCAACGCGAACCCGCTCGCGCTCCGTGGTGTGGCTTCAACCCAGCTGGTGCGTGTCAGCGCGCGTGTCGGGACGTACTTCCAGGACTCGACCCGTTTGGTGGGGAGACCGAGCGCTTGCGCATCGAGCGCCAGTTTTGAGTTCTGCTTGGCCAGCAGAGTGTCGAAGCCGCTCATGCTGCCTCGATCCCTTCATAGCCCTCTTTTTCAAGCCGAAGCGCCAGGGTGTAATCCCCAGACAGCTTGATTTGTCCGTCCGCGAGCACGTGGACAAAATCGGGCTTCACCGTGTCCAGAAGGCGTTGATAGTGCGTTACCAAGAGCACAGAGCGCTCAGGTGAACGCATCCGATTGATGCCCTCACCGACAATCCGGAGTGCATCCACATCAAGCCCTGAGTCGGTCTCGTCTAGCAGTGCGAGGGTGGGTTCGAGCAGTTGCATTTGCAAAATTTCATTGCGCTTCTTTTCACCGCCAGAGAACCCTTCGTTCACATTCCGGTGCAAAAACGCCTCATCCATTTGCATGATTTTCAGTTTTTCACGCACCAGCTTTAAAAACTCTGCGGCTTTCAGTTCGGGTAGGTCACGGTGCTCACGCATCGCGTTCACAGCCGCCTTCAGGAGGTAGATGTTTTTCACGCCAGGAATCTCAACCGGGTACTGAAATGACAAAAAGAGACCAGCCCACGCCCGTTCTTCCGGTTCCAGCTCAAGCAGATTTTGGCCTTGATACACCACTTCGCCTGCAGTCACCTCGTACTCATCGCGACCGGCAAGAATCGAAGTCAATGTGCTTTTGCCCGCACCATTGGGACCCATGATGGCGTGCACTTCGCCTGGGTTGATCTCCAGGTTGATGCCCTTGAGGATGGGGGTCTCGTTGATTTTCGCATGTAGATTACGGATAGATAGCATTAGCCAACGGCTCCTTCGAGTGTGATGCCCAACAGTGCTTCGGCTTCCACCGCGAACTCCATAGGCAGTTTTTGGAAGACTTCCTTACAGAAGCCATTGACCACCATGTTGAGCGCATCCTCCTCGCTCATACCGCGTGTTCTTAAATAGAACAACTGGTCATCGCTGACCTTCGATGTGGTGGCTTCGTGTTCAAGCTGCGCCGTGGGCTCTTCTGCCTCCACATAAGGGAAGGTGTGAGCACCACATTGATCGCCAATCAGCAGCGAATCGCATTGGGTGAAATTCCGCGCATCAACAGCGCCCGGCAACACCTTGACGAGTCCGCGATAGGCATTTTGTCCACGGGCTGTGGAGATCCCTTTTGAGATAATCGTTGAGCGCGTGCGTGGGCCGATATGGATCATTTTGGTCCCGGTATCTGCTTGCTGTTTTTTCCCAGCAACTGCGACCGAGTAAAATTCACCTACAGAGTCGGCACCACGGAGTACGCAACTTGGATACTTCCATGTGATGGCTGAACCTGTTTCAAGCTGTGTCCAGCTGATCTTGGATCGATCACCACGGCACTCGCCGCGCTTGGTGACGAAATTGTATATGCCGCCTTTGCCTTCATCGTCGCCGGCAAACCAGTTCTGTACCGTCGAGTATTTGATTTCCGCATCCGTCATCGTGACCAATTCAACAACTGCAGCATGCAACTGGTTTTCGTCACGCTGTGGCGCAGTGCAGCCTTCCAGATAGGACACATAGGAGCCCTCATCGGCGATGATCAGGGTGCGTTCAAACTGTCCGGTGTTCTGCTCGTTGATCCGGAAGTAGGTCGACAGCTCCATCGGGCAGCGCACACCTTTTGGAATGTAGACAAACGAACCATCAGAGAACACGGCCGAGTTGAGTGCGGCGTAGTAGTTATCCGATTGCGGCACAATGGTGCCCAGATGTGCTTTGACCAGCTCTGGGTGCGAGTGCACGGCTTCGGACAGCGGGCAGAAAATGACGCCTGCTTCGCTGAGCTTTTCTTTAAATGTTGTGACCACACTGACCGAGTCAAATACGTAATCGACAGCGACCCCAGCCAGAAGCTTTTGTTCTTCAACCGGGATGCCGAGTTTGTTGTAGGTCTCGATGAGCACTGGGTCCACATCGTCCAAACTCTGTGGGCCGTCACCTTGCTTCTTCGGTGCCGAGAAATAGCTGATGGACTGAAAGTCGACCGGTGGATAGGTCAGATGGGGCCATTCTGGCGGTGTCATCTCGAGCCACTTGCGATAGGCGTCCAGCCGCCACTCTAAAAGCCATTCAGGTTCTTTCTTCCGGCGTGAAATTTCTCGGACTACGTCTTCATTTAAGCCCGGTGGCAGGGTGTCGGACTCGATGTCTGTGACAAAGCCGTATTTGTAGTCCTGGTCGACCAGCTGGTCGAGTTCTTGGTTACTCATCTCAATGCACCTCCATTGTCTCTATGCGACGTCCATCTCTGGCATAGAGTGCATAGGGATTGATCAGGTCTTGCAATGTCACACGCGTCAGCATGTCGTTGACCTGATCGCCCAGTTCACGCCACCGCGACATCACTGTGCAGTGGTCTGTTAATCGACACAGTGCTTCATCCGTTCCGCACTCTGTAATGGCCATCGGTCCTTCGATGGCCTCGATAATGGTTTTCACCGGAATCTCTGAAGGTGCGCGAGCGAGGCTGTAACCGCCGCGCGCGCCCTGTGTGGAGACAAGAACGCCATGGCGGGCCAATTGCTTCAACAGTTTGGTGCACGTTGGCTTCGGTACACTTGAGCGTTCCGCCAACTGACTGTGTCCATTAACACCTTGGGTCATGGCCATCAGCCACAACCGATGACATCTGGGTCAGTTTCGATAACCGAATCATGCACACGCCTCAACATTCCGAGATGCGCATTATATAGGACCTATACAGTCCTATATCAAGTGGTTAGTGTGTTTTCGAGAGCATTTGCGCCGCTTCACTTTTTAACCGTGTGAGCATCGACGCCAGTCCGTTAGCTCGCGTGGGCGATAAATGCTGGGATAAGCCGAGGGCTTCGACAAACTCCGGTTCGGTTTCGATGATCTCGCGGGCGCTGGCACCAGAGTACAGACGCACTACCAGTGCAATCAGTCCAGAGACGATCGCCGCATCGGAATGCGCGCGAATCTCCACCTTGTCTGCGCTGCCATCCGTCAGCATCCAAACTTGTGACTGACAGCCTCGGACTAAATTGGTTTCGACCATCTCCGATGGATCGAGTGGGGGTAGGTCACGACCGAGGTCGATCAGGTATTGGTACTTGTCCATCCACGAATCAAAAAATTGAAATTCGTCGATAATTTCCTGCTGTCGCTCGCGCAATTGCATGTTGGCTCTCACTTTATCAATCCACGACAGGGTATACTCCGTGGCATCTTTCTGAAACTTACAGGTTGTTATGTCCGACGTTCATTCAATCCAAGTCACCTCGCAAACATTTGAAACCGATGTGTTGCGGAAGTCCCAAGAAACCCCTGTTTTGGTGGATTTTTATGCAGATTGGTGCGGGCCCTGCAAGAGCCTGGGTCCTATCCTTGAGAAGTTGGCCGATGAGTATCAGGGTGCGTTCATTCTGGCGAAGATTGACGCCGATGCGGAACAAATGCTGATTCAGGGCATGGGTGTGCGCTCACTGCCTACCGTGGTGTTGTTTAAAGATGGCCAGCCAGCCGATCATTTTATGGGTGCCCTGCCTGAGGGTGAGATCCGTGCCATGCTTGATAAGCATGTCGAGCGCGCTGAGCAGTCGCCAGTTGAGCGCGCCGAGGCACTGGTTGAGGCTGGAGAATACGATGAAGCGATCGCGCTATATCAGTTGATCACCGCAGACGATCCTGAAAACTATGATGTCTACCTGAAGATGGCCCAGGCGCTCTTGAAGAAAGGCGATCTGGCTAGTGCTGAGGCAATCATTGAGCGACTCAGAGGCACAACCGATCCGCGGGCCGTTGTGGCCAGCAAGCGTTTTTGGAATTACCGAGGGGTTCTGGATCGCGCGGCTCAGAAGCGCGTGGGATTGCATCGAACGAGGGCGACTCTGGCGCGATACTGCGGTGCACGACATGATGAGTTGACAGTGCTGAGTGTTTGATTGAGGGCTGGCTGCACCGTCCGAGGGATCGTCGCTTAAAGAAGATTGCGCGGCAACTCCTGCCGTGATTTTGACTGGTTGGCGCTGGAGGATTCGCGGGCCCTGCCGGTTTGAGCGAAGTCAGAGCCATGTTGGATGGTGTGGCGTGAGCGAGAAACCACCAATTTATTCGGCACAAAATTCCAACCGATCAGTTAAAGCAGTAGGTTTCCAGCCCCCGAGGTGGTGACGCGCTTCCTGCCGGAACCCACGGCTATCTCACATTTGGCATAAAAGTATTTGCTTGAATTTTGGCTTGGCTGAAGAGTCTGGCGGGCGTTGTAACTTGCGGCTGATGACACCAATCCGGAAAGAACTGCAAGAGGTATATCGACGCCACCGAAGCGGATGTCCGCTGGCTTGGTTTTCAGTGGTCAGGTCTCACCGATGGCAGATTATTTCGAGCAGCTATTCGAATGGGCGTCATCTCATCCGCAGGCGACGCTCTGTCGATGAGCAATCTCGGCAGACGATGGTGCCGACGCGAGGTGGCACATGACTGAGCCTGGATTAATAGTCTCACGCGATCTTGCAGAGGATAACGAAAGCGCTGCGCCAAAGTGATGCAAGGGCGAGCTGCCTGAGGGATGGCGGTAATGTGCAAGAGTTCGCCATGGACAGCCCCAATCTGGAATCTGCGCGATCCGGCGTTGTAGTCGAATCTGGCATTGCTGGTCCGCGTGCGGGATGCGCAGGTGGCCATCCCCACCTGACGACTATGCACACGGTCAAAGGATGCGATTGAGGGGATCACACACCTGCCTGTACCCTGGAATTCAGCCACCACCGACCTCAGGCGAGGCTGCTGGCAGCACAGCGAGTCATCAGCAAACAGAGTTCAGCCTGCCTGAGCTCGAGGCATGGTCACCCTCGGAAGGAAACTCACCTTGGTGCAAGAGGGTCATGTTCAGGGGCTGGGATGATCCAAGAATAATCTGCCGGACAGCGCCGCCGCGGGTATTCGCCAGAGGGGATTCGGGTCTTTTTTGCAGCATCGGTAAGTCAATTCTGGGTAAAGCTGAATACCATTGAATTGCAGATCCTGAGGGAAGCTGGTCTGAGATGACCGGAGGGGCGCAAGGTCGGTGGCTGCTTTGACCTGTTGCGCGGCTCCACCAACTGGGACTAGCGGCCTTGAATTGAGGTGCCTGGCATCCGTGCCAGACCGGAGCTCGGTCTACTGGATGGTACCTTTGATCTGAGTTGTGGATTGATCGTGTGATTTTGAACTGGACCCACTAGAGGGTTTCTTCCGCTTGACGCCAGGCGGTGCGGTGTGTTTGAGCTTGAGCTGGTTTGCCAGATTAAGAGCCACGTCGATGCGGGATGGTCGGATTGAGTGCTGCACGTGTGCTGCTGATCCAGCGACGCGCTCTTCGGCCAAGACTTCATCTGGCCTGGAAGGTGAAGGGAACCATCCATTGGGTGCCGGGTAACGGGCCGACGGTGCAGGTCAATTTGTATGATCGGTTGTTCACCGTGGCTGATCCTGGCCAGTTTGAGAATTTGGCGGACTGCTTAAACCCCGACTCACTGATTGCGACCCAAGCCATTACCGAGCCCGCACTCGCCGAGTCGATGCCGGATGCGTATTTTCAATTCGAGCGGGTCGGCTTTTTTAAACAAGATCCAGACTCGACTCCCGATCAGATGATCTATAACCGCTCGGTGACACTGAAAGACGCATGGTCGAAAAAACACTGAAGTTGCCACCTACCGAGACGGTCGATCCGTCTTATGGGGACTTTGATCAACGGGCGGTCGACGCGCAATTGCGTGCCCTTCTTGAGGGGCAGGCGCGGGCGATTCGGGCCGTCGAAGACTGCATTGGCGATCTGGCAAACGCTGTCGCTGCGGCGGCGGAACGATTACGAGGTTCTTCTGGGCGTCTCATCTATGCGGGTGCGGGTTGCTCGATTCGTATTGGGGTGCAGGACGGCGTGGAACTGGTCCCCACCTTTGGCTGGCCACTGTCCCGATTAGCCTATTTGGTGGCGGGTGGACCTGAGGCGCTGTCGGTGTCTGTCGAGGGTGCTGAGGATGACCGACAGGCCGCGCGCGAGGCGCTCGGTGCATTGGCCGTCGGGATTGACGACGTGGTGATTGGAATCGCAGCCTCTGGTAATACCCTGTATACCTGCCAAGTCATCGAATCGGCATCGGTTGCCGGCGCATTAACCATTGGCGTCAGTTCCAATCCAGCCGGTCAGTTGCTGACCTTGGCAGACCATGGACTCTTGACTGAAACCGGCGCTGAGGTGCTGGCTGGATCGACGCGTTTGGCTGCGGGCACGGCGCAGAAAGCGCTGTTAAACGCATTTTCCACCACCTTAATGACGGCTTTGGGTCGCGTGCTTGGCAATGAGATGCTCTGCGTTCAGGCCAACAATGCCAAGCTCAAAGATCGCCAAGCGCGGATTTTGATTGGGCAGGTGCCGACAATGGATCTGGAGGCGGCGCGCCAACTCCTCGCGTCCGTGAACTGGGATCTGCGGGTCGGTTTGTTGGTTGCCCATGGCATGCCGGAGTCCGATGCACGCATTGCGATTGCTACAGAACAGCCATTTCGGACACTGTGGTCTCACTATTCAGCTTGAGCTGGATCCAGTGTTTGCATCGCTTCGTGATGCGATAGGAAAACTTGTCCGGTCAGATGCTCCTTGAAGCCAACCCGATTCAAGCGATCCATA
>JAGYIK010000043.1 GCA_018402605.1 Litorivicinus sp.
CGAGTGCACGTGAGCGACCGCCGAAATAGTGAATCTGCTCAGAATACGCAGACACCAAATCATTGATTTCTGGGACCTCGGCCGCATCGGCTAACCCCAATAATGTAATTAGGCGACCGGCGGCCGCATCTGCCGGCCCACGCGCCACAGGAGCGTCGACGTAGTGCACACCAAGCGCCTTGAATCGCGCTCGGTGTGAGAGGCTCTCCTCGACACCTTGGGTCGTCGCATCAATGACCCACTGACCGGCATGCCAATCATTCTGACACTGATCAAGAATCTCATGGACTTGCGAACCGTCACTCAAACACAGCACAACATGCGACGAATTCGCGACCAAGGCATTGACAGAAACAGCAGTCGCACCGCGCTCGCAAAGTGCAGTCACTGCGTCCGGTGCGCGATTTTCAGGGATACGTAACGAGCCAAACTTGGCGAGTAAATGCGTCGCCATGCCACGACCCATGTACCCAAGTCCGATCATCCCGATCTGCATCAATGCACCCTCGAGGCCCAAACCTCGCCATGCGGATACGCATACTGACGCAAGGTCTCGGCATGCATTTCAATAGAATACCCTGGCGCCGTCGGTGTGGCGTAGCGCCCGTGAACCAAGCGAACCGGATCTTTAAAATGTTCGTGCAAGTGATCGACGTATTCGATAACACGACCTTCGGTTTGGCAGGAGACACGCACATAGTCAAACATTGAGATGTGTTGCACGTACTCACAGAGTCCCACACCACCTGCGTGGGGGCAGACCGGGATCTGAAACTTCCAAGCTAGAATTAAAACACCGATGATCTCGTTAACACTCGCTAAACGGCAACTATCCAACTGACAAATTGAAAGTCCACCAGCCTCCATAAACTGTTTGAACATCACCGCATTATGACAGTGCTCACCTGTCGCAACCGGAATTGGAGCCAGTGCTTTAGCGATCTTGGCATGACCGAGAATATCGTCTGGCGAGGTGGGCTCTTCGATCCAGCCAGGTCGAAACTCAGCCAGCTCGCGCATCCAGGCAATCGCTGTATTGACGCCCCACACCTGGTTCGCGTCCATCATCAACTGGCCTGAATCACCAATGTATTCACGAATGAGTCGCGCACGCCGCTTGTCATCCTCAAGATCACGACCGACTTTCATCTTGAACGTCGTCCACCCGGCATCAACTGCCTCTTGAAGAAGCGCTCGCATCTTGTCATCGGAGTAACCCAACCACCCAGCGGAGGTCGTGTATGCCGGATATCCGTGCGCTTCCAGTTCAGTAATGCGTTGACTCGCCGTGTCCTGTGTCGACGCGAGATGCGCCATGATCTCATCACGGGTCACAACATCGGAGAGATAGGTCCAATCCACCAAGTTATAGAGCTCTTCTGCAGGCATCGCGGCCAACAATCGCCAAACCGGCATGCCTTCTCGCTTTGCCAACAGGTCCCAGAGCGCATTCATCACCGCAGCAGCTGCAAGATGCACAACACCCTTCTCTGGACCCAGCCAGCGAAGTTGGCTATCGCCTGTCAATCGTTTCCACAATGGGCCCATGGACGGACGCAAATTATCGAGCTCAAACCCAATAAGTAGTTCGCCTAACTGCTGAATGGCTGCGACACAGAGATCATTGCCACGACCAATTGTAAATGTCATCCCATGCCCAGAAGGCCCATCACTGGTCTCAATCACACAATAGGCGGCCGAGTAATCCGGATCTGGATTCATTGCATCGGATCCATCCAAATGCTCCGATGTTGGAAACCGAATATCCAAAGCTCGAATGGCGGTAATTACAGGCATCATGATGTCCTCATTGGATCCTATTAAAGCAAACGCCGCTGCGCTAAATTCTGCATCAACGCAGCCAATCCAAACTCCCAGGGCGGAAGATCCGGACAGCGCCTTACTGTATGGTGCAACGCGCCCAAGAGCGGCGAGCCTATGGTGACGCGATCCCCGTCAAGATGGGTAAATCCCTCGCCTGAACCTGACCGATCCCAGGTCGGGGCAAATGCGGATCCCGTAAATAGAGCCACCCCGTCTGGATAGTCATGCTGATCAAATACGGCATCAATCAGTGCTTGGAAACCCCGCACTAACCCAGTTAACGACGCCGTCTCCGACACATGGAATCCATCCAATCCATGAATCTCAAGAGTCAGTTCACTATCCGTCAGTTGTTGCAAGCTCAAATCCTGATCAAATACTGAAATCCACGGTCCAATCACAGTACTTCCACGATTGTCTTTGGCGCGCCCCAACAAGAGTGCTGAGCGCCCCTCGACATCGCGTAAATTGACGTCATTACCAAGTGATGCACCAACGGCCTCCCCTCGCGAATTGATTGCTAAAACAATCTCAGGCTCTGGATTATTCCAGGTCGATTCTTTCAACAACCCTGCCTCCGCACCCTGTCCAAGTGCAGCCATCGGAGGGGCTTTGGTGAACACTTCTGGGTCGGATCCCAGCCCAACTTCGAGGTATTGCGACCAGCGATTTTGAGCCAGAAGTTCCTCCCGCAACTGGAGAGCCTCAGGACTTCCAGGTCGAATTTCACGAAGTGATTGCAAAAAATCAGCAGAGAAGCTTTGCCGAATGGTATCGGCCGCGTCTGTTTGGCCGCGTGCCAATTCTTCAACCAGCCGCTCGAGCAAACTGGCAATAAAGGTCACACCACACGCTTTGATTGGCTGGATATCAAAAGGCGCCAACCATTGGACGCTGTCCACCGTACCCATCTCAGGAGCGGCAGATTCAAGCAGACTAGCGGTTGAGACTTGGCCACCTAACCAATGTCCGAGGGTTGGGCAAGACACGGTCAAATCAAAAACACGATGCCCCTCAACTCGCACAACACATGGCCCAAGAGGCCCTAAAACGCGACCGATGCCGATCACTCAGGCTCTCCAATTCCGAGTTGCGGATACACGCCGCTTCGGCGCCACGCGTAGGATAAATGTTCTGTAAGTAACCGACCCAACTCCTCAGCACGGCGCTCCTCGAGCGCCCGACTGATCGCTTCATGCTCGTCCATCGCGCTTTTCCAACGTGTTTCAGAGTCATTGGGCTGAAAACGAATCCGAAATAATCGGGAGTTCACGCGCCGATGTTCCTCAATAAGGACCTGATTGTGCGAGGCTTTCAAAATGGCGTTGTGAATATCTTGATTCAACGTGTAATAGCGAATTTTGTCGCGACGACGAAAGGCCGCTTGCATTTCTAACGTCAGCGAGCAGATTTCGTCGATCTCACCATCTGTCGCCCGCTGCGCCGCAAATTGCCCCGCCACCCCCTCAAGATATTCAACGACTTCGATCGAATCACGAATGACTTCTGCTGAATACGAAACAACCTCTGCACCTCGATTCGCTGTCACGACCAACAGACCTTCGGAGCTCAGCAGGCGAATCGCCTCGCGAGCTGGCGTTCTTGAGATGCCGAGCAACTCGGTCAAACCGATCTCAGTGACCCGAGTACCCTCAGAAAGTTCACCTGTCAAAATCATGGTGCGCAATCGGCGCGCCGTCATTTCGGTCAGACTTTCGTTCTCAAGCGTATCTAGGGCAGGTTCCATATCAGGCTCCCAGCACTTTAACGACCTGCTCTGACTCTTCGGCGTAAGAGACGGTGTTACACAGGGCGGGACCAAATCCATCCGCTTCAATCATAATTTGATCGCCAGATTGGGTCCGGATGCCATCGGCAAAGCTCAACAAACTGGTCCCCATGTAGTGCACATGCAGATCACCCGGGTGACGGAACATCGCATACTTGAAATGATGGTGCTCAAGGTTACTGATCGCGTGACACATTTCATCATCACCGCTGGTAAATGGCTTCTCCCAGATGGTTTGGTTATCCCGAATAATCCGCGTTCGCCCATGAACGGAATTGGGCGCCTCACCGATCCGAATCATCGGACCAAACGCGCTGAGCCGCAGTTTCGAGTGCGCCAAATACAGATAATTGATGCGCTCCATCACATGGTCGGAGAATTCATTGCCAAGGGCAAATCCAACGCGAACAGGCTGACCGTCGGAGCGAATGACGTAAATACCAGCCAACTCCGATTCATCACCACCATCCATAGCACCGGCTTCCAGCGCCAGATCGCCACCGGGCGGCACCAGTGAGAGACCGTTACCCTTATAAAACCACTCAGGCTGTGCTCCAACCTGATTGGCCGGCGGTTTCCCACCTTCCAAACCCATGCGGAACATCTTCATACTATCCGACAAGCTGGCTTCATCGGCTTCGAGCGTCTGATGCATCGAATCACGGGTTGCAGCACTTCCAAGGTGGGTCAGACCTGTCCCTGTGACCCAGCATCGATGCGGCTCAGGATGGGTTACCGGCACTGCCCACTGCGCGTCCTCTAGGTCAAATGGCACATTGAGTAGGGAAGACACATGCTGTTCGAGGTCAGTTCGTGCTTCGATAGCCTCATGAATCAACGACCACGTAGACACGCCGTTGGGACTTTGAAACCAACCTTCACCGTCAAAGCGCACCGCTTCAACAGCACCCTCAGCTCCGATTATTTGTCCAATCCAGGTCGTCATGCGGAGACCTCAAATTGGTCGAGGTGTTGGGTGGAGAGCGTCAAACCCAGACCTGGCTGATCATCATCCAACTGTAGATGACCATTCACCGGTGTCGGATCACCGTCAAAGAGGTAATAGAACAATTCGTTCCCGATCTCGACGGAGTGAACGGGGAAATATTCAGCAATCGGGCAGTTCAAATCGCTCATGACCAGATGATAGTTGTGCATTTGGCCGGCATGCGGAATCACTGGAACACCAAAGGCCTCAGCTAATGCATTGACCTTCCGCGCGGCAGTGATACCTCCAACCCGATTGGTATCATACTGAATTACATCGACAGCGCGTTGATCGAGAAACGGCTGAAACCCGCGAAGCGTAAATTCGTGTTCGCCGCCGGAAATCGGCATATGACCCATGCGCTTTAATTCGCGATAACCCTCTAAATCGTCGGGTATCACAGGTTCTTCAATCCAACGCGGTTCGAATTTCGCAAGCTTCGGCAACATGCGACGCGCGTACTCAAGATTCCAACCCATGTAGCATTCAAGCATCAGGTCCACATCATCACCAACCACTTCGCGGACCGTCTCGACAAGCGCAATATTCTTTTTCATGCCTTCGACACCATCCAGTGGCCCCCAGCCGAAGCGCATCTTCATCATGGAGAATCCTTGGTCGAGGTAGGACTGCGCCTCATCAGCAAGCGACTTCAGATCTTGGCTGTAGAGCTTCGAGGCGTACACAGGAATAGCCGACTTGGTTCGACCGCCCAGTAGCTGGTATACCGGCACACCAGCCGCCTTTCCGAGAATATCCCAAATCGCCAAATCCACAGCAGATATGGCCGCCATGCCAACGCCCTTGCGACCCCAGGCCATGGTCCGTCGATACATCCGCTCCCAGATATAGTTGTAATCCCAAGGATTTTCGCCCAGCACCAGCGGGGTGAGATGGTTATCAATCACGACCTTCGCCACATCAGGTGCGAGAGCGCAATTGCCGAGTCCAACGAGACCGGTGTCTGTCGTCACCTCACAAACCAGCCACGAATGAAACCGAAAACTCCCCATGGAGTCCGATTTATCGAACAACATCATCGAGGGATTGGTGCAGAAATTCGCCTGCGGCGGAACCGTTTCGCCCTTCCATGAGAAAACGCGTGCTTTTACATCGACGATCTTCATGCCACGGTCTCTCTGGCCATGGTGCATACGAGGTCATAGGCCGCCTTGGTCGCTCCAACATCAGCGACACCCTGGCCCACAATGTCAAAAGCGGTGCCATGCGCAGGTGTTGTTACGGGAAATGGCAATCCACCTTGAACTGTCACGCCACGCTCAAATCCCATCAACTTCATCGCGATCTGACCTTGGTCGTGATACATCGTCACGACTGCATTGGTCCGTCCATCACGTGCTCTGAGGAAAATGGTATCGGAGGGCCATGGGCCATCGACAGGCATGCCGGCTTTACGTGCGCGCTCAACAGCCGGCGCAATCACATCGATCTCTTCGCGACCAAAATTACCGCCATCCCCTGCATGCGGATTCAGTGCACATACCGAGATCGTTGGTTCCTCAATTCCCGAGCGGGCGACAATACTGTGGGCCAGGTCAATCGCCTCGAGAATCCGTTCTTCAGTGATGGTTTGCGCCACGTCTTTCAGTGCGATGTGACTCGTCACGCGTGTGGTGAATAATGTGCCCATCACATTAAGCTCACAGATGTACCCGTCAAAACCGAGATGTTTGGCCATATAGTGCAATTCATCTTCGCACCCGAGGCCTGCCATATGCATCGCGGCCTTATTGAATGGACCGAAGATAAAGCCACCGATGTCGCCTGCTTGACAGGCATTCAGTGCCGCATCCATTTGCAGCAACGTCGATCGACCAGCGACTTCCGTTACCTCAGCCAAACTGACATCTGACGGTGTAATCGTATCCATCGGTCGGTATTCAACATGCGATGCACTCAGAAAGTCAGCAGACACGCCGGCTTGCTTGGCACCCATCTCAAACAGGTGTTGATCACCGAAGATGACCAGAGGCTGATTTGGGTCTCGATGAGAAGTCATCAATTTTGCAATCAGCTCTGGGCCGATTCCATTCGGATCACCAGGAATAATTCCTATCGGTTGCAGATTCATCGGTAAAACATCTCCACCAAAGTTAATGGAATTGCCGGGATGTAGGTCACCAGCAACAGAACAAGTAACAACACACCAATTAATGGCAAGTTCGCTCGTGTGGTACTCCAAATATCAGTCTTCGCGATAGCGCATGACGTGGCCAAGACACTCGCCACAGGCGGCGTCTGCTGCCCGAGCGCAATGTTCAGCGTCAAAATAATACCGAAGTGCACTGGATCAATGCCCACCTGATTGATCAACGGCATCAGAATTGGCACGGTGAGAATAATAGCGGCAGCACCGTGCAGGAACATACCCAAAACAAAAAGCATGACGTTAATGATCATGAGGACCAGAATCGGATCTGTGGTGATCTGTGTCACTGCCATGGTGAGCTTTTGCGGTAACTCGGTCTCAGTCAGGTGCAAACCAAGCACAGCTGAGGTCGCCACCAGTAGCATCACTGTTGCGGTTTGGGTCACGCCCTCCATCAAGGCATCGTAAAGCTGACTGATCTCGAGATCTCGATAAATCAATGTGCCAATGATCAGTGCGGCAACCACCGCAAGCCCCGCACCCTCAGTCGCTGTCACGAACCCACCAAAAATCCCACCAAGGATAATGACTGGCAGTAAAAGCGCCCACCCAGCCTCTTTGCCCGAACGCGCCAGATTGCGCAGTGAAAACGCAACTTCTTTCGGAATCCCATACTTCAAGGCATAGCGGTAACACACAAGGAACATGAGACCGGCGCCGATTAATCCGGGAATCACACCCGCGATAAACAACTGCACAATCGAGGTGTCTGATAGCGCACCGTACAAAATCATTGGGATTGAGGGTGGGATAATGATCGCAAGTGATGCAGTCGAGCTCGTCAACGCAGCTGCGAATTGTGGCTTAAATCCGCGTTTCTTCATTGCAGGAATCAAGACAAGATCCTCTGCTGCCACATCGGCGACAGCAGATCCGGATATCTCCGCAAAGAACAAAGAAACGGTCACATTCACCATCGCTAAACCGCCGCGGATAAAACCCACAAGCGCCAAACAAAAATCAATCAAACGTCGGCTGATGCTGGTGGTATTCATCAAGCATCCGGCCAGAATAAATAAAGGAATCGCGATCAACGGAAAATTCGTTGCACCATCAAATAAAGTCAGGGCGGCGTTGTAGACGCTCACAAACCCGTTATCCACGACCATGCCAACAATCGCGACCAAACCAATCGCAACAGCGATCGGAACGTTCAGTAAGATCAGAACAAACAGCGCGATGAAACCAAATAAAACGCTCATGTGTGAAAGTCCTCTTTGGGTGTTGTTTGCAGCACGAGATCTTCATAGGCCGAACGGGTTGACGCCAATTGCGCAATCGCAAACAACACAAAACCGATAGGGACTACAGACTGAGTCACTGATAATGGGATAGGCAAGGACACCAGACTCTCGTTACCGAACACGCTAAGGACATACCATCCTGCATACGCGCACACCAAAACAAAGGCGTATACGCAGACTTCACTGAACCAAAACATCACTTTTCGCGTGAACAGTGGCGAGCTGGTCAGGATCCCAGTAAACCCGAGATGTGCGCGCTTCAGAGCCGCAAGCGCGGCTCCAAAGTACGTCAGCCAGGCCAATAACACGGACGCTAGTTCGTCATACCAGATCAGCGACATGCCGAAGGTGCGATACACAACCGCAAGAACAACGATCACCGCAAGTAAGACGAGTAGCCCGAGGGAAATTCCCTCGAGCAATCGCTTAAAGACCAAAGCCAAAATACGCATCAATTGGCCAGCTTCAACGCTTCGTCGATCATCGCCTGCCCACCAGGAATCTCCTCGGCGAACTTCGCGTAGATTGGCTTCGACGCATCCACGAACGACTGACGGTTGGCAACGTTTAATTGCATGCCAGCCTTCACCAATTCGTCCTCCAAACGCTTGTCATCAGCAGCACCCTGGTCACGGGCCCACAACGCAACATCGCGCGCTGTTTTCACAAGCACGTCGCGGATCGCAGGATCCATCTTGTCATAGGTCGCCTTACCCATAGTCGGATAGGCGGGTGAATAGACGTGCCCAGTGACTGTCAGGTATTTCTGCACTTCATTGAACTTGGCTGCAGCAATATTGGTGTATGGGTTCTCTTGCCCATCGATTACACCGGTTTGCAGACCTACAAACACCTCTGAAAATGCCATTGGTGTTGGGTTTGAACCCCAGGTTTCAAACATGATCACACGCCACTTCGATTTCGGCGTCCGAATCTTCATCCCGTTCAAGTCAGCCGGTGTATTGATTGGGCGCACGCTATTCGAAATATGACGAATCCCGTTCTCCCAAACAGCCAACACCTG
>JAGYIK010000044.1 GCA_018402605.1 Litorivicinus sp.
TTGCGGATCCCTTGGTGCATGGTGAGCGGATGTACCGGACCGGTGACTTGGTGTTGCGTCGAGGCGATGGTGCGTTGTTGTACTTGGGTCGTTCGGATGACCAGGTGAAGATTCGGGGGTTTCGGATTGAGCTGGGTGAGATTGAGTCGGTGAGTTTGGCTTGTTTTGCTGATCGGCTGTTGCAGGTTGCGGTGGTGGTCCGTGAGCTGGGTGGGCAATCGGTGTTGGTTGCGTATGGGGTGTGTCGCGCGGGTGAGTCGTTGACGACGGAGTTGTACCGACGGGAGTTGGGTGGGTATTTGCCTGAGTACATGGTTCCGTTGGTGTTTGTGGAAGTTGCTGAGTTGCCCTTGACGGCGAACGGGAAGTTGGACCGTCGTGGGTTGCCGGATCCTGAGTTGGAGGAGGTGTCTTGGGAGGCGCCTGAGAGTCTGGCTGAGGAGATGTTGTGTGGGTTGTTTGGGGAGTTGACGGGTCGCGCTGAGGTGAGTGTGACGTCGAACTTTTTTGCGTTGGGTGGTGATTCGATCCAGGTGATTCGGTTGGTGGGTCGAGGACGTGCGCTGGGGTTTGGGTTTGGTGTTCGGGATGTGTTTCGTCATCCGACGCCGCGGGCCTTGGCGGCCTTGGTTGCGGATGCCGCTGTGGTGGTGAAGGATGCCGGTGCGGTGGGTCGTTTTGCCTTGCCGCCAATTCACCGTCATTTCATGGGGTTGGGTGGTTCGTGGGATCGTTTTAATCAGGCGGTGTGTTTGTCTGTGCCTGAGGGCTGTGGGCCGGAGGCGGTGCAGGAGTTTCTGTCTCGGTTGTTTGCCCACCATGATGCGCTTCGGATGTTTATTGCGGACGGCTGCTGTGTGGTTCCGTCGTCGAGTGAGGTTGCCTTGCCGGCGCCGATGGTGCTGTCTGGGGATCGGGAGACGGCCTTGGGTCAGTTGTCGGCGGCGCTGTCACCGGACGAAGCCGGTGGTTTGCTGCGTTACGGTTGGCATCAGGATCAGTTGTTGCTGGTGGTGCACCATGTTGCTGTGGACGGGGTGTCGTGGCGGATTGTGTTGGATCACTTGAACGCGCTATTGCGTGGGGATGCGCTGCCGGCGGTGGGTCTGTCGTTCCGTGGCTGGGCGCTCTATGTGTCGTCCTTGGTTGAGTCGGGTGCGTGGCGTGCGTGGATTGGTCGCTGGCGGATGCAGTTTGAAGGCTGTTGTGGGTTGTTTGTCCGCGATGCTTCGGTTGAGAACTGTGTGGGTCGGGCCTTGCATCACCGGGGTCAATTGGATCGATTGGCGACCGATGGATTGGTGTCAGCGGCGGGCGTGTCGCGCTGTGAGGTCCAAGACCTGTTGCTGGGGTCTTTGGGTCTTGCGCTTCGGGATTGGCAGTGTGCGCTGACGGGTTCGATGCCTGAGGGTGATCATGTGATTTGGCTTGAGGGCCATGGACGTGATCTTGAGGATGTGGATCTGGGTGGGACGGTTGGCTGGTTCACTGCGCTGTATCCGCTGCGGTTGTCTGTGTCTGAGGTGTCGTCTTTGGATGTGGGTGTTGGCGCGGTGGTTGCGATACGCAATCAGTTGGCTGGTCTTCCGGATCCGCGGAGCAGTTTTGGTGCGCTGAGGTATTTGGGTGGAGAGGATCCTTTTTCTGATCTGCCGTTGGGCGCTGCGGGTTTGTTATTCAATTATCTGGGTCAGGTTCGGGGTGATGAGGGATCTGGATGGCGGTTGGAGGTGGGTTCGCTGACCTCGGCTGTGGAGGATGGCAGCCGTGAGCGTCCGGCGCTGTTGGAATGGAATTGTGGGATTGATGCGGACGGGTGTTTGCATTATGGGCTGAGCTGGGCGGAGGGTTCGTATGGTGTTGAGGATCTGTTGTGTTTGGAGTCGTTGTTTCGGGAGCGATTGACGGCTGTTGTTGAGTCTTTGTCGGCTGTTGATGGTGGGGTGCGATCGGCGTCGCAGATGACGGCCTTTGCTGCGGTGAGTCGGGATGCGCCGCCTGGTCTTTTGCAGTCGGACTTGGAGGTGTTGCTGGCGCGTCATCCGGATCTGGAGGACGTGATCCCCCTCGCCCCCACCCAACAAGGACTGTTGTTTGAGTCGTTACAAGCGTCCTCTGAGGCTCTCGATCCGAACCACATTCAGTATGCGATCACCCTCCGTGGGCCCATTGACCTGACCCGTTTGGCCGACGCATGGCGTGCCCTGGTGGCCCGGTATGCGATTCTGCGGATGGTGATTCCGAGCAACGCGGATGGTATCCCGGCCTTTGGGGTGATCAAAGGGGCGGATTTTTGGCAAGCCGATCTGTACCTCGGCGATCAGCGATCACCGGAAACCATCCGTCAGCGCGACCTGGCCGAGACCTTCGACCTTGCCACCGGTCCCTTGATCCGACTCAAACTGGTGCGCAACGGCGATCAGCACACGTCGATTTTGATTGCGCAGCATCATGTCATTCTGGATGGCTGGTCCTTGGGTCTGGTGATGCGCAATCTCTTGGCACTGTATGCCGGCCGTCAGCCGGCCATGCAGGATCAGTGGGCGGACTTCGTCAAACGACGGACGGCTCTGAGTCGTGCCGATGCCGAGTCCTACTGGCGCGATTACCTGTCGGACGTGGGTCCGGCAGTGACCACTCAACTGGGGTATCCACCGATTTCGGCAGTGCCGGCCGGCGAAGTCTTTGCCGACATTCCTGAGTCGGTGATGGACGCCTTGGCAGTCTGGGCCCGTGCACGTCAGCTCACCGTGGCGACTGTGTTGCTTGGTATGTTTTTGGAGATCCTAACCCGCTATTCGGGCAACCGTCGTCCGCTGATTGGTGTGACCTTCAATGGGCGCAGCAGGCTTGACGATGCGGACAGTGCGATCGGGCTCTTCATCAACACCTTACCGGTGATGGTGGACACCGATCAGCCGTTTTTGACCCGACTGCAGACCCTGCAAGCGGTGCAATCCGGTCATGAAGACCACGGTTGGATCGGCTTGTCTGCGCTCAATGCCTTGGCCGGCGATCGCGAGGCGCTCCGCTTTGACACCCTGTTCGTGTACGAAAATGCGCCCGATGCCACGCGCGCAGACTTGCCAGAATCTGTCGAATATGTGGACCATGTTGGGCATGATGCGGTGACCTTTCGCCATTCACTGGGCATTTTCAGCGGTGAGCAAACACGGGTTCGGCTGACCTATGCGGAGAACAGCGTCTATCCCTGGTTGGCGAGCGCATGCGTTGATGCCTTTGTGTCGCGATGCCTTGAGGTCGCCAACAACTGTGTCGATCAGACAGCCTCCGTCTATGCCTTGCCTGTGGATTCGACGGATGTGTCGAATGATGCAACAGCCCGTGGATTTTTTGACATTGTGCTGCAACAAGCCAAGCGCCGGCCGCACGCCAAAGCCCTTGAAGATGCCTCTGTCAGCCCCTCATTGACGCTCAGCTATGCCCAATTGCAGGATGAGTCGTCGCGTTTTGCCTCCTTTATCCGAACCGTGATCGATCCGGCGGAGTCGGTGGTGGCGGTGGTCATGCCCAACGATGCCGATGCCATGGTGGCCATTCTTGGCATCGCCCAGGCCGGTGGTTGCTTCTTATTCATGGATCCGACCACTCCAGCCGAACGCCTTGCATTCATGCTCAAGGACAGTGGCGCCCGCGCCCTGATCACGCGATCAAGCGTGCTGCAGCGCTGTCAGTGGCCGGATCAAATCGGTCAGATTCCGGTGATTGACTTGGAAGATGAGCGGGTCCGGCTTCGGCTCGACATGGCCAAGCCCATATCCGGCGTGGACATCGATCCAAAGCAGTTGGCCTATCTCATCTACACCTCGGGCACCACGGGTCGGCCCAAGGCGGTGGCGCTGACGCATGCCAATGTCGCCAGTCTGGCCGCTGCTCAGCCAGGGCGTCTTGGCATCACCGAGGCCGATCGGGTCCTGCAATTTGCATCCACATCCTTCGACGCCAGCATTTGGGAAATGCTGTCCGCATTTGGGGCCGGTGCTTGCTTGATCATCGCCAAGCCAGAGCTCAGAGGCGATGCGGCCGCGCAGTTGCCCCAGGTGCTGGTTGAAAAGTCCGTCACCCTGGCCACACTGCCGACATCCTTGGTTGCGGCCATGGAGCCTGCTGTGTTTGGTTCCTTGCGTCGGTTGGTGGTCGCCGGGGAGGCCTGTCGAGCGGACCTGGTCACCACAGTCGGTCAATTGACCGAACTGCAAAACGCGTACGGCCCCACCGAGACCACCGTCTGTGCATGCATCAGTCCGGTGCTGAACGCCGATGACCCCACCCATTTCCTCGGTGCCAAGGTTACTGTCGGCCAGGCATTACCGGACCTTCGCATGTACATTCTCGATGCATCCCTGAATCCAGTGCCCTTCGGTGTGCCGGGCGAACTGTATGTCTCGGGTCCTTCACTGGCCCGCGGCTATGTCAATCAGCCGGGTTTGACCGCATCGCGATTTGTGGCTTCGCCCTATTCCGCACCGGGTGAGCGCATGTACCGTACCGGCGATCGTGTGGTGGCCAACTCCGAGGGCCAGGTGTTCTATCTGGAGCGTTCTGACCAACAGCTGAAGCTCAATGGGTTCCGGATCGAAGTGGAGGAAATTGAGGCGGCGCTCACCGACTGTTTCCCGGGTCTTTCACCGATGGTGGTGGATGTGCGTCACCGCGCATTGGTGGCCTATCAAGAGGGCACCAATGCACCGATTCCTGCCGATGCACTCAGTGCGGCCTTGGCCAATCGATTGCCCCCCTACATGATTCCATCCCGCATCATCGCAGTGGCTGCCTTTTCGCGCACCTTGAGCGGTAAAATCGATCGTAAGGCCTTGTCGTTGTTGCCTGAGCCCAAAGCACTCGATCGCGATCACCTCATCCACAGCATGAACCCGGATGCAGCCGTGAGTCTCCCGGTGTTAGCCCCCTCTGAAGCGGATCATGCAATCGATGCGGTGGGCACGCTGGTGCGGTTGTTCGCTGAGGTGACCAGACATTCGGATGTCGATGCCGACAGCAGTTTCTTTGCCATTGGCGGGGACAGCATTTCGGCGATTTCCCTGGTCAGTAAAGGCAAACGACTCGGTCTTGAGTTCAAGGTCCGTGATGTCTTTGCCAGCCAAACCCCGCGGGCGTTGGCGGATTTACTCGGGCACGCCAGCGCGTTCGAGGCTGTGCCTGAACAGACGCTGCATGTTGAGCCGTTGATGTCGCCTCTGATGCAGGCCTTTGTGGCGCTCGGTGGTGATCAAGCCCGCTTTAATCAGGCCATGATTGTCAAGGCGCCGGTTGGGATGACCGCCGCCCGTGCGTGTGACCTGATCAATGCGTTGATCAGGCATCATCCAGCGTTACGGATGCGGATCACTGACGGCCTGATGTCGATCGAGCCGGCATCGGTGTGGCAGTTGGATGGTCTTCAACTGATCACGACCTCCACCGACAGTCTGATGTCGGCCTTGATACGCAGTGGCGACACCTTGGACCCCTCGGCCATCGGTGGCATGCTCCGAGCGTGCTGGGTGGAACTGACCGATGGCCCTTGCCATTTGGCACTGGTGATCCATCACTATGCTGTGGATGTGGTGTCTTGGAACATTCTCATCGAGCACTTGAACCGTCTGCACCGCAATGAGTCCCTCGGCGAGGTGCGGGCCTTCGTGTCTTGGAATCATGCATTGAAGCAGCGGGCCTTGGCCGGACAATTGGATGATCAATTGTTCTTTTGGCAGTCACAGCTCCCAGTGCGCTCGGCTGCCGCTGAGCCGGTGGTCCATTGGGAGCGCGATGCCAAGACACACAGTGTTTGCCTCGATCTACTGCCACCTGATCGAGCCCTGTTGGCCACTTCCGGGGTGTCGATTCATGAGTACGTGTTGTCGGTGTTTTCACTGGCCCTTTTGCGCTGGCGTTCAGACAGTGCGCCTTGGGTGATCGACATGGAGGGACATGGACGTCCCATCGATGCCGATGTGGATGAGGTGGTCGGATGGCTGACCTGTGTTTATCCGCTGCAATTGCCGCAGACCGCTGACCCGATCGCGCATCTGCATGCACTCATTGATACGGTGCGTCGAATCCCCGAGGGTGGGGTTGGCTACGGAGCACTGGTGACCTACGCCGATCGGGCAGAGCTCAGGTCACACCAGCCGGTGGGCTTTAATTACCTGGGTCAGGGCGGTGGATCGATCGGAGCGACCGATGCCGAATGGCAACCGAGTGCGCATGGCTTGCTGGCCACTCCGGCCGGCGGTGACCTGCCGAGACTGCATGCGCTCGATGTCAACAGTTTCGTTGACGCCTCACAGCAGGTGCATGTGCACTGTGTGGCTGACCGTGGTTATGCCGATGACCAAGCCATCGAAGCGCTGCTTGAGCACATGCGCGAGACCGGAGCTGCATTGGCGGAGCAGCTGGCATCGCAGCCCTCTGTTCTTTTGTCGTTGCAACACTTCCCTCTGATCGATCGCGCCCATGCGTCCAGCAGTGCTTCGCTGCGCGCGGAGCTGGCCCGGGATCTTTTGGCTTGTGGCGGCGAACCCGACCAGTATATTCCTCTGACTGCGATGCAAAGTGGGTTGGCGGCCAGCACCATGGCCCATCCGACAGACCAGCGCGATCCCTATCATGTGCAGGCGCTGTTCACCCTATCGGGTGCCGTCGATGCGGCGGCCATTGTGGCTGCTTGGACGCACTGTTGTCAGAGCTTTGAGGCCCTGCGACTGCGGGTGTTGCCCCTGGCTCGGGGTGACTTGATTGGGTACCTGGGTGATCTTGACGCGTTGCAGATCAAAACCCTGACCGTCCCCGAGGAGGTGACGAATCCGCGGCAATGGCTGAAAGAGCGCGATTTCGCGGAGCCGTTTCGGATGGACGGGTCGCCCCTGGTGCGGGTGCGCCTTCTGGCCGTGGATGACAAGACCTCGATCCTATTGGTGTCGCATCATCATCTGGTGATGGACGGCTGGTCATTCCAAGTCGTCATGAAAGCCTTCGGTGGCGCCTATCTGCAAGCCGCTGAACAAGGATGCCCGGTGCGAGATCCGCACCGACCGGCTTTGACATGGCGTCAATATTTGGGACAGCTCGGTCAGACCACGAGCGCCCAAGCCTATTGGCAAGGGTTTTTAGACCGGATTCAGCACCGAGATGCGCTCAGTTTTGTACTCCCCGAGCGGAGCTCTGGTCGGGGACGCCTCGAGCGTGCTTTTAAGCCGTCGGCCAGTGCCACGATTCGAGCGTTCAGTGTGCGTTCGGGCGTCACCGTGGCCACCCTCTACCTCAGCTTGTTTTCGCTGGCCGTCTCACGATTGGCGGGTTCTCAGCCCGAGGTGGTGGTGGGCAATGTGCGCAGTGGGCGCGACCGCGACATCGAGGGCATTGACTCCGTGGTGGGCCTTCTGATTGAAACAGAACCCTTTGAGATGCACTGGGCGCTCGACGAGCCCTTGGCTGACTTCATCATCCGTGTGCAAAGTGCGTTGTTACAGCAGGAGGATGTCGGAAAGTTTGGGTTGACTCGACCCCGTGGCTTCTCGATGTCTCAATTGCTTGAGCAGATTGATGTTGCGTACATTTTTGAGAATTACCCGACCAATGATGTCGCTGCGCTCGGTGCACTGACCATCGTTGATGGCGAGGGTGATGATGACAACCATTTCAATTTAAGCCTCACCGTGTTGGCCGATCGCGAGGTGACACTGCGCATCGATTACCAACGGACATTCATTTCGCCAGCGCTTGTGCATCAGGCCATGGGGATGATGGAACAGTGGGCACAGATGTTGTCAGCCGCGCCAGACACCGCCATTGGCGCGCTGCCTTGGTCATTACCGGCGGATCATGTCCACAGCATCGGGCCCCAGGTGGACGGGATTGGTAAGACGCCCTTTTCCCGTTTGATCGCTGTGATCGAGACCCAGCCTGAAGCGGCGGCCTTGATCAATCCTGACGGCACAGTGGTCACATTTGGTGAACTCGGACGCCAGTCGAGCGCGGTGGCGGCCTGGCTGAGGGCTCAGGGCGTGGGTCCTGAGTCCTTGGTGGTGTGTGTGATTCCGCGATCCCCAGAGATGGTGATTGGCCTCTTTGGCTGCATTTTGGCCGGGGCCGTGTATGTGCCGGTGGATGCTCGGACGCCGCCTGAACGGGTGGCGCAAATCCTCTCCAGTGCGTCGCCGGCCGCTGTGCTCTGTCATCACCGCACGCTGGCCTTGGTTCAGGATGCGGGACGGACAACATTGCGACCGAGCCTTTTGAATCTCTCGGATCCGATCGCCGCCGCTCTGATTGCGAGCAGGGACAGACTCGAGCATCCGGTGATCCATCCCGATCAATCGGCCTATGTGATTTTCACCAGTGGCAGCACAGGCATCCCGAAAGGGGTCAATGTGACCTGGGGTGGATTGGCCAACTATCTGGCTTGGGCCGAAGCGGTGTACCGGCCGGAGCTCGGCCAAGGGGCGCCGATCAATACATCGATCGCCTTTGACGCCACCATCACCAGTCTGTGGTTGCCCTTGCTGGTCGGAAAACCGCTGTATCTGCTGGATGTTGAAGATGAGATCGAAGCGCTGGCTCAGTTGCTGGCTGAGGGACACGAGCTGTCTTTGGTCAAACTCACTCCAGCACATTTGGATGCCCTGCGCAGTCTGATGGATGAAGACAAACTGGCCAGATCTGCGCGGGTGTTGGTGGTGGGCGGTGAGCAGCTGCAATACACCCACGTCGCGCCCTGGCTGACGCATGCGCCAGAGACGGCTGTGTGCAATGAGTATGGCCCCACGGAAACCGTGGTCGGCTGTGCGATTTATCAAGCCACGCTGTCGGACCAGTCCGGTCATGCAATCCCGATTGGTGAGCCGATTTGGAACACGCGGTTGTATGTGTTGGATGGGAGTTTGCGTCCGGTTCCGGATGGTGTGGTTGGTGAGCTGTACATTGGTGGTGTGGGTGTTGCGCGGGGTTATCAGGGTCGAGGTGGGTTGACGGCTGAGCGGTTTA